>NZ_JAUBOZ010000043.1:0-41236 GCF_036700475.1 Microcoleus sp. T2B6
TATTAATTATCTCACTAAAGCTATACCTTTCTTTATGTATCTTAACATAGTTTTGTTTTTTTTCGCCGACCTACTTAACGAGTAATTGCAAAACCCGCCCACCATTAATCCTCGATCCCAAATTCTGTCTTGAGTTGAGATACCCAAGATTTTACCCGTGCTTCCGTCAGATCGGATTGGTTGTCTTCATCGATCGCAAGACCCAAAAATTTGCCATTAACTACTGCTTTAGATTCATTAAAATCATAGCCCTCTACCGGCCAATAACCGACTGTTTCGCCGCCCTGTTCCGAAATTTTTTCAGCCAGAATGCCCATTGCATCCATAAAATTATCCGGGTAGCCCTCTTGGTCACCAGTTCCCACATAAGCTACTTTTTGGCCGCTAAAATCAATATCATCAAGTTCTGAGAAAAAGCCTTCCCAGTCGCTTTGCAGTTCGCCGATATTCCAGGTTGGACAGGCGATAATCAGACATTCATATTCAGCAAAATCATCATTTTCAATGCTGCCTATCTCGTGCAAAGTCACGATATCGCCACCAAATTCATCCCGAATCATTTCAGCGACAGACTCTGTTTTGCCAGTTGTAGTTCCGTAGAAAAGACCAATTGATTTCGACATTGTTACTCCGAAGGTGAAACTTGACAGGGTTTGAGATTTATTTTTTTTGATTCAGGATTTGGCATTTCCTGCCTGCAATTCATGCAAAAACAGTAGACGCGATTGTGGCAAACCTGATAAATTAGGGAGTCAAGACAGCAAGGACACTGTTTTTTCATTGGGTTAAATTTGAAAATTCATCAACCAAGCGGACTCGCTCATATCGGGGTCTGCTTCGCAGTCAATTAGTAACAGATTCAGCGTCGTTTGTACTTTTAGACTGCGCGGGATGCCGGCGGGTACAAACACAAATACTCCGGGTTTTAAAGTGACTGTTCGATCGCACACCGTGAGAGTTCCCCCTCCTTCTAAGACGGCGAGGGTTACATCTTTGGAGTTATCGAGGTCAGGTATTTCGGAATTTTTACCCAAACTCATCAGTTTTTGGCTGTCGGCGGGTTGTCCGTCGCTGATTTGATCGGCGGATGCGGAAACTATTGCTGCTGTCACGGTGATTGACCTCCAGGTACTATTAACTTCCGGCACTTATTGCAATTAATATTCAATAAGCTACCATGCAATTTAGATAAATTGTCAAGAGGAAAACATTAAGATTTGTTACACAAGGCTGTCAAACTCGGTTTACACTCAGCACAATCAGCCCCAAATTCACACGGGGCGGTGTTTTTGGATGTTCAGACAGCGCAGCGCCAGGGCTTAACGTAAAAAATAGTTGGTAATTATTTGCAGTTACTTCTTGAAAATACGTTTGTAGTGCGATCGCCAATATAGCAATTCTCACTTGCCCGCAATAGAGTAAGGATACGGCGTCGTGCCGTGTCCCTACGGAATATCTGTATTGCACTCAACAGGATAAGGTGTACCGCTGCGTGCGTACCCTAAAAAATGCAATAGAGGCGGGCTTTAGCCGGATTTGTCGATCGCAAAAATCCGTTTCCAACTCGCCCCAAATGACAACAGTTAACAATTAACTCGCTAATTCTTCGCCCCAACGCCAACATACATAATCGACTGATCCTCATTAATTTTGATTTTAAACAACCCAGACTTTTTGTAATCCATATAGTTAGCTAGATTAGAGGTTAGAGTTTGAGATACTTGTTTGAAAATACCCGCCGAAGGAAACACCTGCTTTCCGCGTGTAAAATCTTCCCAAAACCCGTGCATTGTGGCTAACATAGCGCCAATTTCGCCAAACATATCAAAACCTTTAATTTCAATCTTGCCAAAACCAATATCCTGCATTACCACAGATAGTTCCTCCGGGGTAATAAATTTTTCCCAATCGTGAACGCCCCGCCTAATCTCCTGCAAAATATTTTCCATCAGCCCAATCATCACAATTTGCGAAGAAAAAGTTCGGTTGATTGTATCAAAAAAGAACAGTCCCCCAGGCTTGAGAATCCTGTGAACCTCAGACACAACTTTTTTGTAATCGGCAACGTGTTCCAAAACATCCACGCAGATTACAACATCAAAGGTATTGTCGTCGTAGGGCATATTTTCGGCAAAACCTTGCCTGTAGTCAATCTCAAAACCGCTGGTAACTGCGTGATTTTGAGCGGCTACAATACATTTGTCCGATCGATCTATTCCAGAAACAATAGCACCTCTCTGGGCCATAAACTCGCAAGAAAAGCCGCCGCCGCACCCGACATCTAAGGTTTTCAGCCCTTGCCAATTAGTCGCGTGTCTGTCGAAAAACTCAAATCTGGGTTTGTTTAGATGGTATAAGGCATAAATTTTAGCATTTTCGTCCCACCAATTGTCGGCATTTTCCTCATAAAATTCTAAATCATTTTTTACTTCTGTTTTATGCACGATTTTCTCAGTCCTGCTTAGGGGAAAATATAGAGGGCGATTGCACTTTGGCTTGATTTTATAGGACGCCCCTCAACCTAATTTTTGTTAAAATTATGAGGTTTCGTGACGAGTTCGCAGGCAGACACCGGGTTTCTGAATCCGCGCGCGTAAGTTCTATTTTATCGTTAGTTGTGAATCGCCACAGTTTTTTATTATAATATCTCTGGCATAAATTTCAACCAGATGGATCGCGTTTCTATTATCATCCCAGCCCTCAACGAAGCGACTTGTCTGGAACGCACCCTCCGCCAACTCAGCATCCTCAATCCTCCCGCTTGGGAAGTGTTAGTGGTAGACGGCGGCAGTCAAGACGACACTGTGGCGATCGCACTTTCCGCCGCCACGCGCGTTATTTCTAGCAGTACAGCCGGACGTTCCGTGCAAATGAACTTAGGTGCTCAAGTCGCCACCGGTGAAATTCTGTGCTTTCTCCACGCCGATACTTTAGTTCCTGACGACATTGTAGCGGTCATCCAGAAAACATTGTCCGATGCCGAAATTTCCGGCGGCGGGTTTATCTCCCTGATGGCTGGTTCGCAGCAAACAAGATGGGGTTTTTCCCTCCACAATTACCTGAAAACTTATTACGCGCCGCTGTTATTTCGACCTCATTTATTTTTCAAAGGATTGCGCCTGCTGTTTGGCGACCAAGTTATTTTTTGCCGCCGTACCGATTTTTGGGAATGCGAGGGTTTCGATGCTGCGCTGCCAATTATGGAGGAAGCGGATTTGTGTTTGAAGTTAGTGCGACGGGGGAGACTTAAGTTAGTCAATCGGGTAGTGGAAAGTAGCGATCGTCGAGTTGCGAGTTGGGGCGAATTTAAAGCTATTGCCATCTATCTTTCGATTGGTTTTTTGTGGGGTTTTGGCGTTTCCCCAAGGTATCTCAAGCAGTTTTATGAAGACATCCGCTGACACACAAAATCAGATTAAATTCCCAGAATGTACTGGCTGTAATTTTTTGGCAAAACTTTCTGCAACAGGTAAATAATCGCCCAACAACCGAACAAAGTGCCTGTCACTAAAAAGCCGAGCTTCAGCAGCGGATGTACGGGGTCAATAAACTTATAAAACACTAACGCCACATATCTCACTACTGTCGAATCCAGGAGATATATAGGGAATGAGTAAGCAGCCAATATTTTGACTAACCCCGATACTCTACTGGGAAGTGCGATACTCTTAGAAAATGCGAGGATCGATAATACGAACAAAATTGCGTATCCTTGAGCAGATAGTTTAAAAAACGAGCGGAGAAACCATCCCTCCGAATTCACTCCACTTATCAGGTAATATTCCCAAATGCTCGCTAGATAAAAAAGTATCGTTGCCCCTAAAATTTGCATTTTTTTCCGTTCGAGAACGGGTTGAATTCTGTCATACGAGCCGCCCAAAAATAGACCAGTTGAAAATGGCAAAATCCAACTGAAAATCCAGCGCTCCATCAAAGGTAGAGGTATTGATATGTATTGGAAAGCGGTTAAGTAGAAGAAGATTGTAAAAATTGCTTGAATTGTTAAGCCCAAAGCCAAAACTTTTCGGGGTTGTAAAAATCTTAATTTCACGAGAAGCCACCACCAGCCGTAGCATTGAACAATCACAACGATGAAGTAATAGGGAGGCAGCACTGAACCCGTCAAGATATCTCGGAGTAATGAAAGTAAATCAAATTTTTGGAGTGCTCCCAAATTATTTAAGATGTACAAAGCTACTGACCAAAACAGATAAGGGGGTATAATTTTGGACAGTCTTTTTTTGACTACCAGTGCGGGATTATTTTGATTTTCCAGTTTGTTGGTGAGAAAAAAACCGCTCAACAGTAAAAATGCAGGTACGCAAAATAGTTGCAATGTATCGATCGCCACAAATAAAATTCTGCGATCGCGAAATGCGAAGAACCCAGCATGAGTAATCACAACACTGACGATCGCTAAAGCTCGGATCAAATCAAATTCAGCGAACCGATTAGAAACTTTTTGCATGGTAAAAATTAGATTGTAAAAATTAGAATCAAGTTAGGAATTTTTTGTCTGATACCCAATCCCGGTTTGCTACCCCTTTTATCATTCGGCGGTTGAAACCGCTGCATAGAGTCAAACGAAGTCCGAGCAAAGGGGGACTAAGAGATAAAGAGGGTTTTTAAGCCGGATTTGGTATGAGGATTACAATAGCATAAAATTTTATACTTGCTCCAATCTTCACAAAACTTATGTCTGCCAAAATAAGTCACCGAGTGCGGGGATTGAGGAAGAAAGACTATAGAGACTATTGCGAAAAAAAATCTACCTAAATTAGGTAGACTTTTAGAAATGTTCAAGCAATGAGTTCACTATTGGCTAACCGTTGTTGTGATGGATGTGCGACGCAGAAACACTATCCAACTGCTCGCGCCCGTTGCGGATCACGCGCAGCATATCGCTTAACTTGTGCTCGATATTATCGAGCACTTGGTCGGCATAATCATCGGCTCCGTTTTGAATTTCCTCGCATTCAGCCATCGCCCTGACTCTCATCTCTTCCAATTCCTCTTGAGCCTGGTAGCGAATTTGTTCGACTTCCGCCAGCGTGGCCTGCTGAATTGCCTCGCAGTCGAGCAAAACTTGCTGCCGCAACTGATCTGCCTCTATCTTCGCCTGCTGGAGCAGGCCCATATCGTTTAAAATTTCTGCTGCTCTCTGTTCTGCTGCTTCAATCACTTCCTGAGCGTAAAGTTCCGCCTCTTGAAGCAAGTCGTCCTTGTGCCGGATGATCGTCTCGGCTTCCTGAAAGGCGATCGGCAAATTTAGCCTCACCAAGTCTAACTGATCGAGCAACTGTTCTTCATCCACCAGAGTGCGTCTGGTCATAGGAATTCGCGGGCTGTCGAGAACAATTTCCTCAAGCCTGTTCAATTCCCGCTGGATGTCTACTCCTGCGGTTCGGGTGGGATCTCCGAAGACGGCTGTGTTCTGAGGTGATTCGTTCTCAGTGCCGAGGCCGGTAATGTCGGGTTCGATGCGAGTTGGTTCCTGCTGGCGTAACATTTGTAAATATCTAGGGCGACGTGTTTCGGAACAAGATGATCTACGGAGCCACCAAACTTGGCTATTTCTTTAACTACACTACTACTTAAAAAGCTGTACTCGTTAGAAGTTGCCAAAAAAACTGTTTCAATTTCACCCAGAAGGGTTTTATTGGTGTGGGCCATCTGGAGTTCCATTTCAAAATCTGTTAATACCCGGAGCCCCCGCAGCAGCACTTTGGCTTGTCGAATCTTAGCATAGTTTACTGTCAAACCCTCAAAACTGTCTACTTCTACATTTGGCAAGTGTTGGGTAGAGCGCCGGATCTGCTCGATCCGTTCCTCTACGGTGAAGAGAGGGGTTTTGCTGGGGTTTCTGACTACGGTAACAATTACCCGGTCAAAAAGTTTAGATCCCCGCTCGATAATGTCTGCGTGACCGAAGGTAATGGGGTCAAAGCTGCCTGGATAGATTGCAATCACGAGTTTGGCTCAACGAAGTGGGGGAGTGGGGGAATGTGGGATAGGGGGAGAGTGTGTGGGGGAGTGGGAGAGTCTATTATCCTTGTATCCGTGTAGTGCCTTCCTTCTGACAACTGTCAACCGACAACTGTCAACTGTCAACTGTCAACTGTCAACTGACAACTGTCAACTGTCAACAGACTTCTACTTTTTCATGGAATGAGCTTTGTAGAAAGTTTCGAGGCTTTGCTTGTCGCCCACAAACCGCCAATGCCAAGGCTCGTAACTGACGCCTTGGCGATTGTTTTTGGGGAAGGACATTTCAAAGCTGAAGGCGACGGCGTTGGCTTCTAACCACTTGAATGCTTCGGTATTTTCAAAACTGGGGCTGAGGTTGTGTTCCGGGGCGCTGCCGTCGCCGATGTCGATCGCATAACCGGTGTGGTGTTCGCTGTAACCTGGAGGAGCGCTGACTTCGGCTCGCTTGCTGGCGTTTTGCCTGCGTTCGGCTTTCACGTCAAAAAATACGTGCTGTTGGTCTTGCAGGGAGCGAAAGCCGGATATGGGAGCGAAATAGATGCCTGATGCCGCTGCGGCGTTGGCCATTTCCTGATATTTTGCTGCTGCTGAGGTGCGGAGTTTGACGCTACCGTCGGAGGTGACGCTTACCAAGTCTTTGGCTGGTGCTTCTGGGTACGGCAAGTGTCCCAGCAGGTTTTCTGGGATTGCGGGGACTTTTGGAGTGGTAGCTGGACTCGCGACAGACGGAGACGCGGAACTTGTCGGCGCTGAGTCTTGTTGAGTTTGCTCTGCCTGACTGGTGGCTGGGAACAAGTTAAAGTTGAGGTGCAGCCAGATGCTGACCCCAAAGGCTAATGCGGCCAACCCTAGCAGTTTCCAAATCAGCCCTTTTTTCTTAGACTGACTCTGCCCTGCTTCTGGGTATGGGTGATCTCGCACTGCTTCTGGAATTTCGTCGGCGACAAGCTCCGAGGCTTGCGCGGGTTTTCTTGACAGACTAGCGTTATCCAAGCCAGCTCCACTCCTGCACTTCAATAAGGCTCAACGTTACAAATTGTAGACCGATATGGGCGATCGGACAGCTACAATTGCCGCTGAGAGTATATCATCTCTTTCTGACCTCGCCCCGTCCCATCCGCCAACTCTCGCATTTGTTACTTGGGCCCACAGTCGATCGTCCCTGGGAGGTCGAACTGGTTGGCGCTGGTAGCGCTGGTTTATTTTAAGTGTAATTTGTTACTGTTGTTCGACAAAATCCAACAATTCTTCGATCGACACATCAAACGTCCGCGCCAATTTTAGCAGAGCACCGATGTCAGCCATTGCCATACCGGGCGATCGGGCATAACTTTTAACAGTATTGTAGGATACTCCAGAGCGATCGGCTACTTCCTTTAGCGTCCAGCCTTCCCTAGCAGCAAACTCTCTGATCCGCAATTTAACCACTTCGCCTCTTGACATTAGGGTGAAATTTCACCTCACACTATATATGAGATATAAAGCGCCGACCACCGCCACCGCACTCCCGGCGCCTAATCTTCCACAACCTCAAACAAATCTTCAATCAACAGGTCAAAAGTTCGAGCTAATTTTTGCAAATGAGTAACGTCAACCGTTGCTAACCCCGGCGAACGAGCATAATTCTTAAGCGTGCTGTAGTGAACTCCCGATCGCTCAGAAACCTCTGTCAAAGTCCAACCCTTCTCGGCAGCCAGCTCTCGAATCCGCAACTTAACCAATCCCATTTATTGACAATAGGCCAGTATTGGCCTTAAAATATTTACATCATAAATAGCGATCGCCCCCCGGCCTCGAAAACTGAAGAGCGAACAGCTATTTATTCAAATGACCGACAATTTGGCATTCACCAACAAAAAGTAGGATTCACCAACAAAAAGTAGGATTCACCAACAAAAAGTAGGATTCACCCAAAATTAAGTCGCCTTCACCCAAAAAAGTCGGAGTCACCCCAAACAAGTCGGAGTCACCAACCATGATACCAAAACAAAACTCAGAAGCCAAGCAAATAAATCCACTCTCTCGCTTTGTAACCAAAGAAGCAGTTGCCAAAGTCTTGAAAGTCAAGCCAGAACTGATTCGGGACATTCGCTGCTGGGCTTACGTCATCCACGTTGTGGGAGTTGGGATTAGTCGGTTTGTCAGCTACGGAGATATGCCGCCAATTTTAGGAGTCGAACCGCCGACGCTGCAAGATTGCAGTCGGTGGCGGAAACGCTGGAGAAGCAGCCAACATCAAGCACCGATATTTTGGGTAGATTTTTATGAGGGGAAATTTCGGCAGTCTCGCGGTGTGGAAGAACTCTTCAACTGGGGTAAGTTGGTAGGTAAGATTAAGCACGGGTTGTCAGAATTGCAGGTGCAGTTACTGCGGAACATTTATTGTCTGATGAAAGAGTGTATTCAGGCTTTTTGAGTAGAGTTTGTTTAGCAAACCCCTTAACTAATTTTATTCGTGAGTAGATCCATCGGGCATAATTGCACCAGTGAGTTTAGCATTTGTAAAGTTGGCTCCCCCTATTTTTGCACCAGTTAAGTTAGCGCCAGATAAGTGTGCATAACTTAAATTTGCTGCGCGGAGGTCGGCTGAAATTAGGTCAGCACCACTCAGTTTTGCACTGTTTAAGTCAGCTTGTCGCAAATCAGCTTCGGTTAAGTCTGCTGTAGTTAAATCGGCACTGTGTAATCTTGCATCGTTTAAGTTAACTTGTCTTAAATTAGCTCTGCTCAAATTTGTGCTATCCAGTGTTGATCCCTGAAGTTTTGCCCCACTTAAATTAACATCTCTCAAATCGGAATTATTCAATTGTGCCGAAATCAAATTAGCACCTTGTAAATTGGCTCCCATCAAGTTAACACTGCTCAAGTCCCTACCAGTTAGCTCGGCATTTTGCAGCGATACATAAGGAGCAATTAAGTAAGCGCCCGCTTTCACGGGATCGAAATCAGTAGGAAATAAAGTTGCTTGATTGCAAATCGCTCCTTGAAGTTGAACTCCTTTGAGATTTGCTCGATCGAGGTTGGCTTCTAAAAGGTTAGAATTACTCAGATTTGCATTTGTCAAATCAGCATTTTTCATGTCTACTTTCCTCAAGTTTAGCCCGCTTAAGTTAGTTTGAGCAAGGTTGGTCGTTGTGAATTTTGTTTGTTGATTGAGTTTAGCACCGCTGAGGTTTGCACCGTTCAAATCGGCTTCACTAAAATTTGCATATTCTAGCTTTGATCCTCTTAAGCTTGCTTTGCTTAATTTGGCTTTTTCTAGTTTAGCTGATTGTAAATTAGCCTGAGCGAGGTTGGCATAGATTAAATTTGCCTGATTCAGATTGGCACTGGATAAACTAGCCTGAGCAAGGTTGGCATAGATTAAATTTGTCTGATTCAGATTGGCACTGGATAAATTAGCCTGAGAAAGGTTGGCGTTGACTAAGTTGGCATGATTCATATTGGCACTGGATAAATTAGCCTGAGCAAGATTGGCATCGCCTAATTTTGCTTCGCTAAAATTGGTGCTACAGAAATAACCATCCCTCATATCTGCTCCCGTCAAAATTGCGCCGCTGAGGTTGAGGCTCTGCCAATTAACACCCCTTAAGTTAGCTTTTTTCAAATTAGCTTTACTCAGGTTGACATCAGAAGCTAGGTTTTTACCGGTTAGATTAGCATCGGCTAAATTAATCCCAGTAAAATCTCTTTCTCCCTGAGTGTAACGCTCCCAAAAATCCTCAACACTAACAACGGGTTCCAGACATTCCTCAGACTCATCCTCCACATCCTCACAGCTATCCTCTAAAGCCATATCTTCAGCATCCGGCGCCAATCCTTCCAAATAATCCGATCTATCCAAGTAATCCGAACTCGCTACAAACCGCCTTTCTATCTCCTCCTCATTTAATACTTCGCTGCTTTCAAATCGCTCAATTAATTGCTTGACTATTTGGCAGTCATTCGTGCGGATTCCCACTTCTTTCTCTGCACTTTGGTCGCTGTTAGTCAGAAAATTATGACTCCCCAACATGGCAAAACTAGAATCACACACTAAAAAGTTTTCGTGAGTTCCCAATAAATAGAGACAAAATTTATCGGGATATTCGCTGGCTAATTCTTGCAAATCAGCCAAAGCATTGTAGCGCCATCCCTTGCCGATTTTTTGCCTGTCTCCCAGATAACCCCACCCAATATTTATCAAACATCCTCGGTTCAAGCAATCCCTAAATTTTTGCAGCAATTCATCATTAATGCTGTTACAATTGAGCCAAGGGCAAACAATAATCAGCCGCTCTTGAGCTAGTGATAGCGCTTCCATCAACACAGCACGACTGTTGGGACGATCGCATACTAACTGATACTGAAAGTCTGACTTTTGCTTTTCTGTCTCCGTGTCAAGCTCGATCGGTCGATCGGCAATGACAGACATATCGCCATTTCCCAAATCACACGGCTGTTGCAGGGACGCAATTTCAGCAGTCAAACTTTCTAGCATTTGCGGTTCAGGGCGATCGTTAAATCGCTGTTCCTGTGCCTCTAACTGCCTCTTAAGTTTGGCTAAATATTTTTTCAGAATAACTTGCTCTTCTTCAATCTGCAATACTCTCGTGGCTATTGATACTAAATCTAGTTCGGTTTCTGACATAGTGCTACCCTAAAATCAAAAAAACTTAAAAAGCCATGTTTGGGAAATGGGCGAGTCATCAAACATTACCAACTTCCGCCAATTCAGCAGTACCAACAGAATCTTCCTCTTCCCCTTTATCCCCTTCATCAACCACAACCGTTAACTTCAATCCCAAAGCCTTCAGCCAATTAGCCAAAGCATAAATTGTGGCGCTTCCATTCTGCGACAACAAAACATCTAATTTTTCCAGATGCAATGAGGCCTCCTCATCAGACATAATTGGTTCGCCCAGAGCCTCAAATACATCTCGAAGCGATTTTCGCATTATTCCCATCTCTAAATCGCCTTCTTCCTCTTCTTCAAAGATCAGTGAGAGGTAAGCAGCAGCATAATTTGGGTCTTGGAAATTGGAAATTTTAAAAGAATGATAACTATCACTCGTCGGCACTTTGGCGTCTTTCATAATCTCTCCAGTATTCCTGAGCTTTAACAATGTCTTGGTCTTGAGTGCTTTTATCTCCACCGCACAGGATAAGCACAATCGTAGCTCCCGCTTGTCCAAAGTAGATTCGGTAGCCCGGGCCATAGTCAATCCTTAATTCCCAGACTCCTGCGCCAACTGAGCGATAGTCTCCTAAGTTGCCACCGCTAACCCGCTGAAGCCTTTTATCAATCCTAATTTTAGCGTTAACATCCCGCAGGGTTGTAAACCATTCTGCAAAGGGAACTGTGCCATTTTGTCTGATATAACGCTGAATTTCACGCTTGTTGTACTTCCATAAAGTCGATCGTACTTGCACCCTCATCTTAATACCGGCGATCGCCCCGTATCCAACCTTCTTCACCTGGGTCAACTCAACATCGCCGATCGAAAGAAACTCTGCCGTCATCGGTAGTGTAACGCTCAATTTATCTCGGTTGCGCTTCCATAATCTTGATTTTAGCGACGATCGCACTCCAATCTTACAGCCCCGCTCGATCGCCCCTTGACTTGATGCGCTACAATTATTAAGAAATCTTTAGTTAGATCCGTTTAACGTTCCAGACGCATTATGAGTCTTCCCATTCGCAACGTCGCCATCATTGCTCACGTCGATCACGGCAAAACCACCCTTGTGGACGCTCTCCTCAGACAGTCCGGGATCTTCCGCGAAGGGGAAGAAATCCCAGATTGCGTCATGGACTCCAACGACATCGAGCGCGAACGTGGCATTACCATCCTTTCCAAAAACACCGCCGTCAGGTACGGAGAAACCCTGATCAACATCGTCGATACCCCCGGACACGCGGACTTCGGCGGAGAAGTCGAACGAGTTCTCGGCATGGTTGACGGCTGTCTGCTGATCGTAGACGCCAACGAAGGCCCGATGCCGCAAACCCGGTTCGTGCTCAAAAAAGCCCTAGAAAAAGGACTGCGCCCGATCGTCTTTGTGAATAAGATCGATCGCGAGCGAGCAGACCCCC
This sequence comes from Microcoleus sp. T2B6, assembly GCF_036700475.1. NCBI lineage: Bacteria > Bacillati > Cyanobacteriota > Cyanophyceae > Oscillatoriales > Microcoleaceae > Microcoleus > Microcoleus sp. T2B6. Next base: position 12,065 of record NZ_JAUBOZ010000043.1, read on the forward strand.
ACAAAGCCGTCGATAAAGTTTTGGATCTGTTCCTCGAACTAGGTGCTGACGACGATCAGTGCGAATTTCCCTATCTCTTCGGTTCCGGCTTAAGCGGTTACGCCAAAAAACACCTCGAAGACGAAGGGGTAGATATGAAGCCCCTGTTTGAAGAAATCCTCGACCACGTACCACCCCCCGTAGGCGACCCCAACAAGCCACTACAACTGCAAGTAACCACCTTAGATTACTCAGAATACGTCGGTCGCATCGTCATCGGTCGCATCCACAACGGCACGATTAGAATTGGTCAACAAGCAGTCTTAATCACAGAAAGTGGCGCGCTTGTCAAATCAAAAATTACCAAATTGATGGGCTTTGAAGGCCTGAAGCGGATTGATATCCCAGAATCTTCTGCTGGTAATCTTGTCGCCGTTGCCGGTTTTGCTGATGCGTATATTGGCGAGACAATTACCTGCCCCAACGACCCGCAAGCGCTGCCTTTAATCAAGGTAGATGAACCGACTTTGCAGATGACTTTCTCTGTGAACGATTCGCCGTTCTGCGGTCAAGAAGGTAGTTTGGTGACATCTCGACAAATTCGCGATCGGCTAATGCGAGAACTCCAAACCAACGTCGCCTTGCGCGTCGAAGAAACCGACTCTCCCGACAAATTCCTCGTATCCGGCCGGGGCGAACTCCACCTCGGAATCCTGATCGAAAATATGCGTCGCGAAGGATACGAATTCCAAGTATCCCAGCCCCAAGTAATCTTCCGCGAAGTCGGCGGTCGTCCCTGCGAACCCTTTGAATGTTTGGTGTTAGACGTACCCGAAGAAGCCGTCGGCGGCTGCATCGAACGCCTCGGTCAGCGGAAAGCAGAAATGCAAGATATGCACGTCAGCAGCACCGGTCGCACCCAAATCGAATTTTCAGTCCCCGCTCGCGGTTTGATTGGATTCCGAGGCGAGTTCATGCGCTTGACTCGCGGCGCTGGAATTATGAACCACAGCTTCCTCGACTATCGCCCCCTCGGTGGAGAAATTATCGCCCGTCGCAACGGAGTATTGATTTCCTTTGAAGAAGGAGTTGCAACTACTTATTCACTGAAAAATGCTGAAGACCGCGGCGTGTTTTTCATTACCCCCGGAACCAAGGTTTACAGAGGGATGATTATCGGAGAAAACAACCGAGATGAAGACATGGAGCTGAATATTTGCAAGTCGAAGCAGTTGACAAACCACCGGGCATCTGGCGGTGAAGAATTGGCGCAATTGCAAGCGCCAGTCGATATGAGTTTGGAGCGCGCTTTGGAGTACATCGGCCAGGATGAATTGGTGGAAGTAACGCCAAAATCAATTCGTTTGCGGAAGGTTTCTAAGAAGTTAGTCAAACGCTAAAACAACTTGAGGGCTGGCAATTTTGCCAGCCCTTAGTGTCAACTTCAAACTCTATTTAATGGCCATATTAATAATTGTAAATAACCGAGTAATTATGAGAACCCTCTAAATTTGATAAGCAATTAAGCAGATGGCACCATGAAAACCACCGTTGAACTTAACTAAGAATTGGTTAAAGAAGCCTTTGGCTTAACCAATTTCAAGACATAAAAATAACTAATTGGCTTTGCTTTGCAAGTACAAAGTCTTGTGGGAGAACGGATGTATTTCTAATCGACCCTTAAATTGCTAATTATCCTAACGTTTATCAATAAAAATTATGCTGAAGAGAATTTATGTAAATAATTTTAGATGCCTGGTCAATTTTGAATTGACAGTAGATAGCTTAAATCTCTTTCTGGGTTCAAATGGATCGGGCAAAACTACCGTTTTCGAGGTTTTAAGAAAACTACAGAAATTTATTTTAGGCGATCAAGCTTTCCAGCAAGATTATAAAGTATCAGATTTGTTTGCAAGCAAGGATTTAACAAGATGGCAAAAATCAAACATTCAAAAATTTGAATTAGATATTGAAGGAAATGGTGGTATTTATAAATATACCCTAGAGATCGAACATCAAAGAGACTATGCACATCCTAGAATGCGACTAGAAAGCTTAACTTTTGACGGACAACCTCTGTTTAATTTCTGGGTTGATCCAGGCGATATAGGTATAACTGTAGGCCAAGCTAGGTTGTATAATGACGATCCCGATCGCGAAGGTGCTTTCGTGCCGTTCTTTGATTGGTCGCGTTCTGGCATTGGTTTTATTTACGAGAGGCCTGACAATCTAAAGCTTACATGGTTCAAAAAACGGATTTCTAACTTTTTTATTGTACAGATCAATCCTTATATAATGGAATCAGAAAGCCTTAAGGAGGAAAGTTCACCTAACTGGGATATGTCAAATTATGCAGCTTGGTACAGCTATTTATCTCAAGAATCTCAAGGTAAAATATTTAAGTTAACGCTGGAATTACAAAAGATTATCCAAGGATTTGATTCATTTCAAAATTCTAAATCCGGTGATGTTAGGATTTTGTCAGCATCTTTTACCCGTCCCAGCAAGGCTGCTTATAGGCTTAATGAATTATCACATGGTCAAAAAGCTTTAATTGCTCTATACACCTTAATATATTGTTCTCCTGATGATAATTTTACTTTGTGTATTGATGAACCAGAAAATTTCCTAGCTTTACCGGAAATAAAACCTTGGTGGGGTAGGGTGATGGACTATTGTCTGGAAAATCAAGCACAAGTAATGTTAATTTCTCATCACCCCTCATTAATTAATTACTTAGCAAGCAATTCAGGTTACTGGTTTGAACGAAGAGATAATGAAGCTGTCCGCGTGCGGCGAATTACTGATACTGAAGAAGAAGGTTTATCAGTTGCTAAGCTTATAGAACTTGGATGGATTTATGACGAGTAGAGATGATTTACCAGAAGTAACTATTCTCTGTGAAGATATTGACCAAGAGCGATTTATAAGACAATATCTGATCTGCTGCGGATTGGACGATCGCAAAATTAAAGACTTTGGCAATCCTAAAGGGAAAACAATTAAAAATAACAATGCTTTGATACTCAAGCATTATCCAGAGCTGATTAAAAGTTATAGAAGCCGTAAGTACAGAAATATTGCTGTAGTAGTGATGATTGATGCTGATGAAGATAGCTTGGACGATCGAATGCGTTCTTTAAATATAGCATTAGACGAAACAGCAGGTAATTTAAACAAAGATCCGCGACTGCCTAATGAGAAAGTTGCTATTTTTGTGCCCGCCCGAAATATTGAAACGTGGTTTTATTACATTAATAACAATATGGAAGGGCAAGAATGTAATGAAAATACTGATTATAAAGATAAAAAAATGAGTGCAGAAGAGAGGATTGAACTAGCTAAAAGAGCGGCAAAAAAATTGGCTAGAGAAATATGTCATCAGGGAGTCGATCGCATTACTTTGCCTTCTCTCCGTTATGCGTGTAGGGAGTTGCAAAGGCTACAGTTGTAAAGAATGAGTTAGTTGATGTGACATGATGTTCTGTTATATCCCCGATTTCTTAAAGCCATCGAGTATCGGCGTTTTCTGTTTTGTTTAAGTTCTTCTACTTAGTTAATGATATAATATCAAACTTTCCTTTTTATAGAAAAATTTGCACCTAGTGACCCTAATGCCCGATCGCGCGATCGACTAACCGCCACAATATGTTTTAATTTATATTTGAGCAAAATCCAAACAAAGCCAGCCATGAGTCCTAAATCAATAGCCGTAATCAACTTCAAAGGCGGTGTCGGGAAGACTACCGTCACTTGGAGTCTGGGAAATATTATATCCCAAGGAACCGACTTAGAAGTCTTGATGTTAGACTTAGATCCGCAAATGTCGCTCACAGAGGCGATCGGACTTAACGAAAATACAGGTCATTTAGATGATAAGTTTGGTAAGTGGTACGAACAATCTCTCAAGCATAGACTTACAATTTACGACGCTCTAGAAGTCTTTAAAAAAGCCGGACAGAATTTTAAATTTCCCGTTGGTTTCGACACCATTTATCAGATTGACGAACAGTTGCATTTTGTCCCTTCAGTTGAAGAATTGTATTGGTTGGATATCGATGGATTTGAGGGGAAAAGTGTTAAAGATTTCATCCGCAGATTCATCGGCAAAATCGCCAACTCTGCCAATCTCCCCAAATACGACTTGATGCTTTTTGACTGTTCGCCTTCCTTCAGTCTCCTCACCTACAGCGTACTCTCTTGCTGCGACTTAATATTAATTCCCGTCAATCCCGATTATTTTGGTTCTAGGGGATTAAGTTTAGTTTTAAACTCGCTTCAGAAACGGATTGAGCCTTATCCGTTTCCCAAGATAGCAGTCTTTATGAATAAAGCTAAAACCTATGGAGGATTGCTGACAAATGAAGTTCAGTTTTACATGAGAGAAGTAAAGAGACTTTGCGATGAGATATCAAAAGATAATAACATAGAAGTTAGATTTTTAGAATCGACGATTCGGGAAAGCGTCGGGCTAAAACGGGCGATAAATGAGGGAGAACTGCCGCGAGAATTAGTTAGAGAATTTGAAAAACTATGGCGCGAGTGTGAGGAGTATCTGAAATGAGTAAAAAAGAAATTTTGGCGGCTTCCGAACAAGAAAGCGGGGGGTTAGTTGAGGAAATTGGCGAACTTAAGGAAATCTTGCGGGACGTTGCTCGAAAACTAACCCGGCTTGAGACTCAAGTCAAGCGGGGAGTGATTTCTGCTGGCTCAAAAGCTTCGGATATCCCTAGGGGTGCTGATGTTAATAAACCTGCTAATTTATCGGCGACCAATGTTCTAGAAGTTTATGAAGAACTGCGTTTACAAGCTAAGAAGGGTAATGAAGAAGAGGTGAGGCAAAAGTTGTTGGCAATGAGTGCAACTGACTTGAACTTGATGTGTTGCGAGTTAGGGATGCCACCCAGCAGCAAGAATCCGTCCCGCAAAAAAATGTTTGAGCTAATTATTGGCAGAATTAAACAGAGTTTGAGGCTGTCGCGGCATATAGACCGACAAACACTTTGAAAATTAGCAGAGGAATCGATAAAATGCGTTTTAACTTGCATTTCCCGCTGCGATATGGAACAGGCAAGATGCCCGTTCCACAAAAGCTTGTTCCACAAGATTTTCAGTTGAGTGTGGGGAGTAGGGGTTGGGCATCTTGGCCGCCCCTGAAAAGCTTGTGGCAAATTCTGCAACTTTTCAGCTTCCATAAATTATGGCCGATAAGTGCGATCGGCCTATTTTCACTAACACTCTTAATCAGCTTGTTTTTGAGCCTTCACAGCCCTCCCCCAACCGCCGCCCAAAAACCAAGGATACTAGCGTTTACCGCCCTCCAGATGCGTGGCAGCGAGAACAGATCCCCTTTATTTGCGGTCAATGCTACCAGTTGGGCTCGCCGCGAACTTACACCTAATATAGATGTTATCGCTCCCCTAGTGTGGTCGCCCAACGGCCAGCGACTGGCTTTCGTTGGCGGATACAGCGACATCTATACAGTCAATGCTGACGGTTCTCGACTAACTAAACAGTTTGCTGAGGCTGGTTGCAAAGCAGCTAATTTTGAAATAGCTTGGTTTTCCAACAGCCAGAAACTTCTTTTTGCCCGTTCTTGCAACGGTTTTACCTCTGATGCTCCCGGCAGTGAGTCACTTTATATAAGCGACACTTCTGGCATCCAAGGAACTAAATTAGTTAGGAATTTGGAAGTAGGAGGATATCCGCCTAAAACAGAAATTTCATCGGAATTTTACATTTCACCCAACGACCAGCAGGTAGCATTTGTCAAGGATAAAAATATCTACAAAATGAATGCCGACGGTTCGGGAATGACCAAACTAACTAAAAGCCCCGGCGAATATATATCCGGCGGAAGTGAACTTGTTTGGTCGCCAGATGGCACAAAAATTGCTTTCCTGTTCGGCGCTTATCCGAAACAGCAAATTTACACAATTAATGCCGATGGAACCCACATCAAAAATTTGACAAACAACCCGCAAAATGAGGTTTACAACGTCAAACTATTTTGGTCGCCCGACAGCAGCCGCATTGCTTACTATTACAATAAACCCGGCGATTCATCAGGCGAACAGCAAGATATTTACCTGCTCGACATTAACCGGGGCACAGCAAAGAATCTCACCCAAAAACCCAGAAACTACGACGAATTTTCGTGGTCGCCGGATGGCAATTTTATTGCTTTCGTCACCGGAGAGTTCAACAATCAAAAACTCTACACAATCAAGGCTGACGGGAACCAGCTAAATCAACTCGCTCCTCGGCTAAAACCGTCGGGAATTTCAGAATTAGCTTGGTCTACAGACAGCCAGCAAATCGCTTTTATATTTAACGAAATCCAAGGAGACCAAAGCAACTTGTATGTAATTAATCGGGACGGTTCGGCCTTGACTAAATTGACAAACGACAAGGATTTGAATGCTAGCAATCCGGTTTGGCAACCGTAGTAAAGTTAAGAGCCACAATATGCTGTAGGGGTGGGTTTTAGCACAGATAAACCCAGAAGGGCGGGCTATATAGCAATCCTAAATGATTTGTGTAATTCTTGTAGGGGCAAAACCCACGCCCGGTTGCCCCGCCTTGACTGGGGTAGGCACTCTTAGCACTACCGCTACATATTTTTACAACTGATGCGAGGATTGCTATATTGCAATACGCTTGGGTTAGTGTTAAAAAAAACCGATCGTGCGTAGGTTGGGCGGAGTGGAACGAACCCTCCGTTTCACTCCGCCCAACATTTTCGCTACAATTTTCCACGGGCCCAAGCGTATTGGGCTATATTGGCATTACCCCGGAGCGAAAGCAGGTTACTGAACAAGAAAGAATCCACCAAACTCAACACTCAAAACTCTTCTCAAATTGGGGAAGATGCAATAATTTTTTTCTCATTTAATGCCTGGTGAACTTGCAATTCATTTGACTCAACTTCCTGATGTTTTTCATCCTGCACCTGTTTATCAATTTTGGGCAACTTTAAAATCGCCCCAGCTAAAACCCAATAATACACGGACACTGGATCTACATCCAGCGGATAGTATTGAGTATTGATCGTAATAAATGCAACAAACACCCAAAAACTAGCTCCGTAACTCCGCAAACTTTTGTCCTTGACTGATCGGTAAGCTCTAAAAGTTAGAAAAGCTAAGTGTAAAAGCATGATCTGAAAACTAATCATTCCCGGATAACCGAGTTCGTAGATTAACTTAGGTTGGAAAGTTTCAATTAGCTGCGTGGTACCAAATATTCGCGTTGAATTAGTCGCTCGTCCCACACCTTTACCGAGAGGTTTGTCAATGATAAAATTGTGGCTTTGCTCGAACTGATTAAAGAGAAACTGCTGGGGCGGTGCAGCATTCCAGCGACTAAGAAAACTCTCCCACCGCTGCTCGACAATTCCCGGGTTAATAGCTGCACCGACAAACAGCAGAATCGCCAGTCCTGCACCGATGGGAATAAATCGTTTTAAATTAACTAATTGACCGGTGAGAACTAGCAGGATTGCTGTAGCAAGGGGAACCATAACTAAAGCAGCTCTTTGACCGGAAATAACTGCATTGGCAAATACTAATGCCATGCCCAATAAACCGATAACTCGCCACCAGAATGAAGGATCGCAAAAGGCAGAGGCAAAGGTTAAAAAAGCATTAGAAATTAAAAACCAGGCCCACTGCCAAGGCGCGACAAAAGTTCCCGGCAAGCGGACCATCTTGACTTCTGGACTGAACACCAAAGAACCGCCGACAAAACATCTAGCTTGCAGCGTTGCTTTATATAATTCTGCTCCGGTCATTCCTCGGGTTCCGGCACACTTTCCACTTTGCAGCAACAGGTACTGAATCAAACCGAGAAGGCAGCAAACGATCGCCAAAACGATGTGCATTCGACTAAAAAATACCAAATCCTTCTTAGTGCGGAGCAGATAATAGGTACAAGCAATCAGCGGTATGTAACCTATCAATACTTTTAATCCGAGAATTCCTTGCAGAATTGGTTTGTCGCCCGCCCTAGGGTTGAGCTGCATCTCCCCGTTGACAAAAATTAAAGTCAGCATTGCCATCATCAACAGGATGCTGAAGGTAGAAAGCATTTGTTTGGGAATGAACATGGGCAACTGTTTCTTTTTGCAGCTTTGAATTAGGCCGATGAGGGCTGGTATGTAGAAAGCATCTTTGGCTACTTGAAATGCAGCATTCCCGCCGCCAACTGCGTAGGTAATTGTACCGCTGAAAGGCAGGTAAATTAGAAAAGTCCACAAAGCTTGACGGGGGTATTTGTAGGAAAGCAGCAAGATGGCTGCGGCGGCGCCTCCTGCAATAGCAATCTTAGGGCGGGCTACGAACAACAGGGGAATGCTGAGAGCAACGCTGACTAAGCAGCTTATGGCGATCGCCTGCACCAATTCATTGCGCTTTTCTGAAATTTTGCGTTTTTGTGCAGCTACTTCTTTTTTGCTTAGCGCTGTTGTTTTTTCGCTGTGATTGTGTTTGGATTTCTTGGATTTGCGCTTGGTTTTCAACATATAGCAGAAGCAAGAGGGAAGAAGGAAGAGGGAAGAGGGAAGAAGGAAGAGGGAAGAAGGAAGAAGGAAGTTCGGCAACGGATTATGTAACGGATGTAACGGATGTAACGGATGTCAGTCCGATGGAAGTCGGAAGAAGGAAGTCGGAAGAAGGAAGTCGGAAGAAGGAAGTCGGAAGAAGGAAGAAGGAAGAAGGAAGTCGGAAGAAGGAAGTCGGAAGAAGGAAGAGGGATTTAGTTGTCTAAGAGAGAAAGAAGAAGCAATCGAACCCTTATGTTTGTGCAATTAAGAAAGTCCTCCCCGTCAGGGCGGTTCCTAGAATTTTTATAAGGCACTTATGTAGAAGGCGGAAGACACTGTGATATAGAAGGCTGCAGATGTAGAAGGTAGAAGGCAGAAGGAATAGAAGCGAACAGATTTCTGCAGATGTGGTAACTTATTTTTAAAGTCAAGAACGAAAAAAAGTCTCGGTCGAGATGGTGGGTGTGACGCGGGCACAAATTACACGGGCGACATTGTAGAATATAACTGCTGCATCTATAATGTACAAAAATGTACAAATCTCGAAAAAATAATTTTAATCTAGCGGTGAATATGAAATTAACAAAATTTGTATCGATCGGCATTGCCCTACTTTTAGGAGCAAGCGGGAGCATATTATCTAGCAGCAGTAGAGCATTAGGGGCCGAAAAAGTTGTCCTCACATTTGGCCCGATCAGACAAGGCATCAATATCAGCGACTTAGAAGACTTTGCTAAAAACGGCACGACGACGCCAACCCTCCAACAAATTATCCGGTTCTCCAAAATGGACGCGCAAATGCTGCGGGGGTTCATGGGTTTAGAAATTGGTTTAAAGCCTGCTAATCTGGCGAGGGTAGTTTACAGCACTCCCGGAGAAAAAATCACTGACGACATCGGTCAAGCAATTCGGACTCAGCGCCGCACAGAAAGCGGGAAAGCTTTGCGGGCAGCGGTGATCCTGGCTGCCGGGGACGACGGTAAGGTATCGCTGCTGGAAATCCTGAAAAAGTATCCTCTTAACGAGGTTTACGTAGATGTTGCCAGCCTTCGCACCACTGTTGGGAAAGTTCAGAGTATAGCCGGAACTCTGCGAAGCCTGCTTGAAGATGTGACGCGATCGACAACTCGCACAACTGAAACAACTCCCACCGAAAGTCCGATCGAACCTCGCCGCAGCGTGCAGCCAACAACTCCGCCTCCAGCGCCGCGCCGCGCCGCCCCCTTGCCAGCACCCGCACCGCAGCCGGTGACGCCTGTCAGAGGGCTTTGGTAAAAAAATCATAAAAATGTCCTAAAGGCGGGTTGAAGCGGCTGTTGTGGCATTCTGCAGACACTTTTGATATCCAATCCCTTAGCATCGGAATAGGAAATCCGAGTTCACTGTTCACTGTTCACTGTTGACTGTTCACTGTTCACTGTTCACGGCGTCAACAGTCAACCGTCAACATCATGTATGAGTGTAACCGGAAATGATATGAGAGCAAACCCGCCCCCGCCCTACCCCTATCCCAACCCTCAAGAGGGTTAGGACTTTTGTGGAAACTCCAAACCAATCAATTTTTCTTGAGCAATTTTTTGAGCAACTTAGGAATCTCTGAAGGTCGAGCGGCCACAGGTATGTCGGCCTCTTCAAAGGCAGCCATTTTGTTTGGGGCCGAAACTCCAAAGGCTTTCTGGGCAGCCGCGCGAGAACTGATCAGGATGCCGGCGTGGCCCAAAGACGGCCCCTTGGGAGCGTAGCGGCCGGCCAGATAAGCAACCACGGGTTTGTCGATCGCCGAGGCGATGTAAGAAGCAGCAGCTTGTTCACTCCACCCGCCAACTTCCCCGACCAAAACCATCGCTTCCGTACTGTCGTCTTCGTCCAAAATTTGCAGCCACTGCATAAAAGAAGAACCGACAATCGCGTCGCAGCCAATACAAACCGCCATCGACTGTCCCAACCCAGCCTCCGTCAGTTCTAGGGCAACTTCGTAAGTCAAAGTGCTGCTGCGGCTGATTACTCCCACCGGGCCGGGAGTGTAAAATTCCTTGGGGTGAGTTCCCAGCAGCAGTTTGTCGGGCACAATAATCCCCGGACTGTTGGGCCCGATTACCAAAGTTTCGGTGGCTTCTGCTTTTCTGACTAAGCGCACCATATCCAGAGGAGGCACTCCCCCAGTGACGATCGCGATTTGCCGAATTCCTCCCGCGATCGCTTCTAGAGCCGCATCCAGCACCGAGTAAGCGTCTACCAAAATTACCGCAGTGTCAACGTGACCCACTGCCGCCACTGCTTGTTCTACCAAATCAAAAATCGGAATTCCCTCCACTTCCTGCCCCCCCCGACCGGGACTAACACCGGCAACTACATTCGTGCCGTATGCTTTCATCATCAGGGCGGCGCGGGTGGACGCGGGAGATTCTGTAATGCCCTGTACTAGGACTTTGCTTTCAGGAGTTAAATTCATTTTTTCCCAATTGACACTCGATCTGTAAAAAGCAGAAGGCCTTCATCTGTACCGAAATCTCGTTTTTTGCCGATCGACTGCCGCTACTTGGCGGAGGATACAGAAGCGGCCGCGGCCTCATCCAAAGTGCTAGCTAGCTGCACCGGCAACTGTCCCAAACGCTTTTTAACAGCATCAGCATCGATCTCTACCAGCCTCAGCACAACTTGGATGTGGCGGTTAGCGCGAGCTTTCCGTTCCAAATAGCCGGCTACTGCAGCGATTATTTCCTCGGTTTTGGAGGCGCTGCCCAAAATATTTACAAGTATCACCTTAACGCTTTTATCCTGAGCGACTAACTCCAGACCCAACTCCGTGCGATCGCGCAGGGCATTTGCTGCATAGTAGCGGTCTAGGGAACCAATATTCACAAAATTAGCTGGTTTTCCTCCTTGGTGGGTTACAGCATCTAAAGTTGCCATTGTCAGGCCCACTCCGTTGCACAAAATCGCGATATTCCCGTCTAGTTCGATTAATTGCACGGATTCGGAATTCGAGATTGAAGATTTAGATTTGGGGTCAAACTCCGGCGACTGCTGAACCTTGGACTGGGAATGGGAGCGATCGCCCCCAGCATGGGGACTTCTTCTTTCCCGTGCCAACCCGCCCAAGAGCTTCTTCTCCGAGAGTGCTGCCAAATCTGGATGTCGTCCCAAGGCATCGTCGTTGGCGGTGACTTTACCGTCTAAAGCCATTACCTCTCCCCTTGGACTGATGCCGAGAGGATTGATTTCTACTAGGTCTAAATCTTTTTCGACAAACAGCCGGTACATTTTTTCGACAATGGTGCTCACCGATTGAATCAAGTCTCCCTGCAATCCCATTTTCAGCGCGAGACGCCTCGCGTAGAATGGGGAAAATTCTTGATCTACGGCAACTTGCTGCATTTGCTCGATCGACCCTTCGACATCCATACCTCCTTGGCTCGAACCCAGAAGCACCGGGCGTCGTGCTACGGGGTCTAGGAGTACCGCTAAGTACAATTCTTGGTCGGCGTTGTACTTTGCTTCTGCCAGCAGGACTTGGGGATATTCATCCTCGATCGGCAAATTAAAAATTGTTTGAGCGGCTGCTACTGCATCGATCGTATTTTCCACAAACTTGATACCCCCCGCCCTGCCCCGTCCCCCAGCCCGCACTTGCGATTTGAGTACAACGGGGTAAGGAATTTTCAGTCCTTTGAGGTCGGCGGGATTGTCAATCCGCTGCGACGGCAAAATCGGAATTGCCATCTGGCGAAATAAAGATTTAGCTTGGTACTCTAACAAATCCATTTATCAATTACGGGTGACGGGTAGTTGGCAACAAGCAATTCGTCCTAATTGGCAATTCATAATTAATAGATAGTAATTGGTTTTTTGTCAAGTTAAAAGTTAAAAATTCTCGCTTTTATCTTTTAATTTTAGACTTTTGTATTGCCGATTACTTATTCGCTATTACCGCTCGCCGATTACCTATTACCTAAGCTGTTTCAAAGTGTTTTTTTCTCGGAATTGCCAAATTTTACTCTTAGGCTCTGGCGGGGAGATATTTGGCGAGCGTTGGTGTTTTTTTTGTCTCAGAAAATCTTCGGACGTTCGGCCATACTGTGCCGAGATATTTCTGCGAATTGTTTACTTGATGCTATTAACAGCGCCTTGATGGACGGTTTTGACCCATTTGAGCCGCTTGGGCCGTACCGCAATCCGAGCCGTCACAGTCCCTACCAGCAGCCAGTGGAACATATACACAGTACCCCGCAGCGTTTGCAGCAAGGTGAGAAAAACTCGCCTTACGTCCAATTTGGTCTCTTTGCGAGTGCGGCGCAAACCGACAAACATTCCCACCACCGACAAGGTAAGGGTCATAAAAGTTATGGGACTGGCGATCGGCATCCGGCGCAGCGCAATTGACATCACAAAGTCGGGTAGGGCTACTGTGGGTAAGAAATATTGAGATACCCAAAATCCAAATAAATCCCAAGTTTTCCCAGTTCCCATGCGGTTCCGCCAAATTAGCCGCCAGTAGTCAAGATAACGCTGATAGCCACCTTCTGCCCAGCGATTGCGCTGATGCCACAGGGCGCGAGCGTTAGTGACTCCTTCTTCTGACACGGCTGGGAAAGGGAGAAATTCAATGTCCCATCGGTTTAGGTGCAGCCTCACCGTCAAATCCAGGTCGTCGGTAATCGTCTCCTCGTTCCAGCCTCCGCAGCTTTCCAAGGCAGTGCGGCGCATGAATTGGCCGTTACCGCGCAATTCTCCAATGCCGCCGATCGCAATCCGCTGCTGCTGGAAAAAACTGTCGAGAGCCATTTCTGCTTCTTGGCCACGAGTCCAAAAATTTACCGAAGCATTGGCGATGGCTTTTCTGACTTGCACAGCGCCTACCTTTTCTCCTTGGAACACTGGCAGCACCCGGCGCAGCAAATCCGGCGTTACCGTCGCGTCGGCGTCAAATATTCCGACAAATTCCCCGCGAGTCAGCGGCAACACTTGATTCAGGGCTCCCGACTTGCCGCCGCTGGCATTTGCTCCCCTGCGAAATACTTTGAGCTGGGGGTACTTTTTGGTTAGCTGTTCCAATACTAGCGGTGTGCCGTCGCTGCTGTGATCGTCGATCGCCCAAACTTCGTAGCGGTCGATCGGATAATCTACATTGCAGATGGATTCTACGAATCTGGCAATCACCGCTTCCTCATTTTTCGCTGCCACCAGCAGCGACACGTAAGGCCAATCCTCTCGACTTTCATCGGCAAGAGGTGGCAGTGCGGGCTTGGGTTCGGCAAACAAAACTCGAAATGCTTGCATCCACAGCAATCCCGTCAACCCCCACACTACCCACGCACCCCAAGAAATCAAGTGCAGGGCGATCGTGCCGGCCCAAATCGCAGTCAGCACTGCGGCGGCTTTTCCGCGCCGTCCCCGGTACAGATTTTGAGGAAAAGAGGGAGTTCCCGGCACAGACACCGCAACCGGGAGCTCTGCTTTTGTTTCCGCGTCAAACACCTTGTCGCCAATGTCTGGTATAGCAAATACTTTGCTGAGCTTCGAGTGCGAGGTCAAACTCTTGAGCTCTTCTTGAGCTAAATCAGAGATGTCTAAGTTAAGCTCGCTGCGAGCGTCGTTTTCTGGCCAAGAACTCTCCTGCATAGGTTACTTGATTCAACCACCAATAGTTTTTGATTTTAGATATAAGCATCTACTGTATCAGTTTCTGGGCTTTTGTCGAAAGCGGACGGGAGGACTACCAGCGGGTTAGGTGCTTGTACGGCCCTGGTAAACGGGTACTGCATAGAGTATTTGGGTTGACTTTTGCTTGCGATCGACCTGGAATATCTGCTAGTTTTTTCTGGGGATCTAAACTATCTGTTAGTAATAATTGTCTGAGGTGGAAATATGTCTATTCCTCAACTCAAGCCAGCCGACGACAAAGAAGTGAAAGTCTACGCGCCTTTCTGTCAAGAGCCCAGGCGCAAGTTTTTGCCGCACGCGATTGCGCTCTACAAGCTCAAAAGCTTGGAGGGAGCAAGAAAAATTGACGGCGGGGACAGCGTGCCGTTTGTCGCTAGTTGGAATATCTCGTCGCTGCCGATCGACTTAACCCGCTGTCGGGTGTTGTTTGACGGCAATGCTGAACTCAGCTACGAAGTGACTATGCAAAGCTCTGAGTTTGTTAGTTGCTTAATTGAGGTTCTCCTGACTTTTCAGCGAACTCGTACCGTCGATTTTTCTAAAACATTTTACCGCAAGCTGATGCGAATGGATGAATAACTTTCACCGCAGCCACACTCCCGAAAGTCGGCAATTGACAATCAAGCAATTTAATCCGGGGCCCCCGGATTGATTCGTGGATCTAGAAAAAAGCTCCTCGCTCCCGATCGCCAGCCCCCGGATTTATCAGTGGGCTTGCTTTCTTCAATTCTTTAATCTAAAATCTAAAATCTAAAATCGATTGACGGGCGCTATAAATGGCGCACCAATAGTGTAAAGCCACGACGGCAACATTACATGATTGGTGCGCCAGTCCTATTTGAGAAGCGGGATAGTAACTGAGTTCTTGGATCATTCTCAATAATCCCTTTGGGGGTCAGCACTTATCCCCATTGGTAAAGTAAATCTACTGAAGTTTTCAGTTGAGCGTGATACAGATTTCGCGTAGGGACTCAGACAAAGCCTTAGTCCCTACCTGTATTTCATCCAATTGAAAACTGCTGTAGTTGTTGTGGGACAAGCCCAAAAGCCTATTTCAGACATTGGTACTGTGCGAGTACGCGCGAGCGAAGCTATCGCCGTGAGGCGAATCGCGCCGTCCGATTTTGTTCAAATTTTGCGACTCGGTAGCTGAGAGGAAAGGGCTGCAGATCCGCTCAAGGAAACTCAATCTACAGCCATTGAACTGCGATCGGGCCTAGCATCGCAATCAGCCTTGGGGCTGCCGAAATTCCAGCCCACGCCGCCCGACAATTTATGTGTTTAGAAGCTATAATCCCGATTCTAAGCAGCTTATTGCTGGCAGTGCCACCGCTCAGTTAGAACGCGGGCGATCGCACTAATAATGAATAACTAATCATACAACCTATCCATTTTTAATTATATGCAAAACTGCTTAGGCAAGCAGCGTGTTCTCTGGGAGCATCTCACCTTTGCAGCCCTCCGCTAGAAATTGGAGTTTTGAGGCAGGAGGCAGGAGGCAGGAGGCAGAAGGAAAGAGGAAGAAGGAAAGAGGAAGAAGGAAAGAGGAAGAAGGAAAGAGGAAGGAGGAAGGAGCCAGAAGAAGGAAGGAGCCAGAAGAAGTATTTTTACAAATATGAGATGCTCCCTGTTCTCTTCCTATACAATTCTCTATTTAGCCACTAGAAAAACTATTTTCAACCCTCTAAGTAGGCTTTTAAGGTAAGGTGAACCATTTTTGCCGTGTTATTTTTACTCGATAAAATTCGAGGTTGATATCTCAGCTACGCAATCCCAATGCCTAAAAATATTACCATTAAAATGTGTTTTTAAAGGAATCATGGGCGATAAATACTTATCAAAAACTGCGGGTAAAACAAACAATTTAAAAACTGCTTTCCCAAAATCAAGTAAAAAGAATGGGAAGAAAAGGGTTGCGAACAGGTGAATAAAAATTTTCCGCAAAAAAACAATTTGCCCAAAAGCGACAAAATCGAGTATAATAGTATTGCCAAATTGAGTCGCAGTTCAGAAATACTGTAGAAAAAACTAAATTTATTGAAATAGACAGGTGCAAATTGAGGATTGAAGGCGTACCAAAATTGACTAAATATTTGCTGATCGGTTCCACAAAAGCTTACAGTGGCAAGTCGGCCATCGCCCTGGGGATGGCACTCGGACTCCGGGGAAAAGGACTGGCCGTCGCCTACGGCAAACCTCTGGGAACCTGTTTCAGCTCGCCCGGAGCTGGGATCGAGGACGAAGACGTGCGGTTCGCGGTAGAGACGCTGAATCTCTCAGAAAGTCAGATGCCGTCAACATTGCTGTATTTGGATGAAGAGACGGTTCACAAGCGTTTGCGGGGAGAAGACAAGACAGATTACCGCCAGTCTTTAGCGCAATATTTGCAAGCTCCCAGCGGAGACTTGGCGCTGTTAGAAGGCCCAGCTAATTTGGAGGAAGGCAGTCTGTTTGACTTGTCTTTGGCTCAAATCGCTGAGGCAATTGATGCCTCTGTGCTGTTGGTAGCCCGCCCGATCGATCTGTATGTAGACGATTTGCTGTCTGCTAAACAGCGTTTGGGTTCGCGGTTGCTGGGCGTGGTACTCAACGACGTTCCCTCGGACAAACTCGAATCCGTAACGGCGACTGTGCGGCCTTTTCTGGAGGCTGCGGGTATTCCAGTTTTGGGAATGCTGCCGAGAAGTGCTTTGCTGCGAAGTGTCAGCGTCAAAGAATTGGTGCACCAATTGAAAGCTGATGTGCTCTGCCGTAAAGACCGTTTGGACTTGATGGTGGAAACCTTGACAATTGGCGCGATGAATGTTAGTTCGGCTATGAAGTATTTCCGCAAAGCGAGAAATATGGCGGTGGTGACGGGGGGCGATCGCACGGACATTCAGCTAGCGGCTCTGGAAAGCTCGACTCAGTGCTTGATTTTGACAGGTCACTTGCCTCCTTCTCCCTTGGTGATTGGCAGGGCAGAAGAAATGGAAATTCCGGTTTTGTCTGTTGATTTGGATACCTTAACCACGGTGGAAATTATCGACAGCACCTTTGGCAGCGTGCGCCTGCACGAACCGATCAAGGTGGAATGCGTTACTCAGCTAATGGCAGAACATTTTGACCTTGAGGGCATGATGGCATCCTTGGGGCTGAGCGATCGAGTCCATTAAGAAGAGAGCCGGAGCTGAGGGAAGAAGGTATTCGGCAGAGAGAACTTTTTGTTTAAATAAATAAAAAGCTAAAATTCTTAAATTCTCAATTTTTCTTGAATTCTACCTTGAGCTCCGGCTGGCCAATGTCGGAAGACATTCTGCCTTCTGGCTTCCTCAAATCTCCCCATCCTCTAGTCTGATCCGGTAAATCAGCAATTCTTAACTTCTTTTTGGCGGCAATGGCTAGTGAGTCTGCTAAAATCCACAACGTAGTTTTATTTAATTTAATAAATTCTTTGAGTCAATCAATTGAGCTACCCAGAGTAGATGATTTTTTACAAGAACTAGCGGCGATCCAGCAAACCAGCTCCAAGCGGATTGCTCTTTTGGGTTCTCGCCACGTTCCTATTACCCACCAGCAGCTAATTGAGATGCTGAGCTACGCCATAGTTCTGGGAGGCAATCAGCTCATCACTTCTGGCGCTACAGGCACCAATTCAGCAGCAATTCGGGGGGCAATGCGAGCAGATCCTAATCTGCTGACGGTGATTTTGCCACAAAGCATGAGTCGCCAGCCTCGGGAGTCTCGCGACCAACTCGAACAAGTGATACATTTGGTAGAAAATCCCAAAAATGATAGCTTGTCTCTCCCGGAAGCAAGCGCCATGTGCAATCAGGAGATTATTTCTCGCTGCCAGCAACTGATATGTTTTGCTTTTCACGAAAGCCACACTTTGCTGAAAACTTGCCAGGATGCGGAGGAACAGCGCAAGGTGGTTACTCTGTTCTATTTTGATTGAACTGCGAGGCGGATGATGCTGTTGGGATTACCTGTGTCGGTTATTCTGCTTGATTGTATTGCAGCTGCTGCTGCGCTGGTTTACGCACCGTTTTTGGTGGTTGCGTTCGCCCGCTTGCAGCTAGGCTACGATCGAGCAGCCCCCCGCGCTATGTTTGAGAGGTTGCCTGCTTACGCTCAGCGGGCAACTTGGGCTCACCAAAATTCGTTTGAGACGTTTATGCTGTTTTCAGCGGCGGCTTTGATGGCTTTTGTGACGGGGGTAGATTCCGAACCGGCGGGTTGGGCTGCGATCGCTTTTACGATCGCCCGGTTGTTGTTTTCGGTTTTCTATATTCTGAATGTGCCGCTGGGGCGATCGCTCATGTTTGCGATTAGTTCTTCTTGCACTGTTTCTTTATTCTATTTCAGTTTAATGGCTGTTAACGGCTAATTTTCAGTAGTCATTGGTTATTGGTTATTGGTTATTGGTTATTGGTTAGTTGTTAATGCCCAATGCCCTGTTTCGCCAATGCCCAATGCCCAATGCCCTGTTTTGCCAATGCCCCCTTACCAATTACTAATTTATGGCTGCTAGTTATTCCTTTGATATTGTCAGCGAGTTCGATCGGCAAGAATTAGTTAACGCTGTTGACCAAACAACGCGAGAAATTCAAAGCCGCTACGACTTGAAAGATACCAAAACTACCGTAGAATTGGGTGCAGAATCCATTACTGTCAATACGGACAGCGAATTTACTCTCGACGCAATTCACACTGTTTTGCAAACTAAAGCCGCCAAGCGCAATTTGTCTCTGAAAATTTTTGATTATGGGAAAATTGAAGCTGCTAGTGGTACTAGAGTACGCCAAGAAATCAAACTGAAAAAAGGGATTGACCAGGAAGTTGCCAAGAAAATCACTAAATTAATTCGAGATGAGTTTAAAAAGATTCAAGGTTCGATTCAAGGTGATGCAGTGCGCGTTTCGGCTAAGGATAAGGATGATTTGCAGTTGGTAATTCAACGGTTGAAACAAGAAGATTATCCGATGGCTTTGCAGTTTACCAATTACAGGTAAATTTGATATTTTTTCGGGACTTCAGTCCTCATCCGTGGTGACGAATCAGGACTAAAGTCCTGACTAAAAACAAGTTTTGATCGACTTAATATTAAATATCTAAACCGATGACTGTTAAGTCGGGAGGATGTTCGACAACAAACTGGTAATATAACTCTTGCTTGGCTTGCGGAGGCAGAGACATTATCCATTCTAGCAGTCCCATTTCACCTGCTACTATCTTCGGATTAGTGAGAGTCGATCGCACTTTAATTTGTTCATTGCGGCTGACTGGCAATTGCTCTTGTAGTGTCAGGTGTACCTGCACCTGCCGCAGGTTAGTCACACTCAAACGATAGGCGTAACTCGTGCGCCGCTGATTGCCGATAAGTTTTTTATCTACTTGTCTTTCCACTAATTGCCGCTCTATTTTTAACCCTTCATCTATTCCTAAATTCAGTTTATATTCTTGGCCGGGGGAAACATTTTCTAACTGCACAGTGCCGACAAAAGTGTTGTCGCGAAAGATATTTGCTTTACCGGGAAGCAGAGTTGCACCCGTCAGCGGATTCACAACCACTGCTTGCAAATAGGCAAAACTGACTAAGCGCGGAACTGCAATATATTCAGGTTGAAAGGGATAATTTTCGCTAAAAATAGTCACTTTCTGCCTCGAACTGTCGCTGGGAATATTGGTATTTCCGGCTATTTGAAAAGAGACTGTGCCGCCTTCTCTGGATACTTGAGCTGTTGCTATTTCAGCTTCTATGCGCCGTCCTCCACCGCGGAATGAATTGCCTGCATAACCTTCTTCTAGGATCTCTTCTAGGTCAAATAAATCATCCTCTGACGAGCCCCGACCAGCGGGTTCCTTTAACTCGAAGATCTCGATATACCAAGGCTTTAGTTGTGGTGGGAGACTTCCCAATCCGGGTTTTGCTGTAGATAATGTCAGCGCTACTCCTGTCCAATCTTCGCCTGTATTTTGTTTGACATCGGCTAGGTAATGGAGATTAATTTGGTTGTTGGTGGTATTGACTCGCAAGTCGTAAATGGGAGTCCAAGATGCTCGCTTTACTACATAGGAAAGTTCTAGTTCAAAGTTGCCGCTGCCGCTTGGTTCTATGGCGACAATGATTTTAAAACTTTGCTGGGAATGGGGAGTCTTTACTTGTTGTAACTGGTGCTGTAAAGCTTGTATTTGATTGTCTAATTCGTGCTGTTGTCTTTCGTGCTGCGCGATCGCACTTACATATTTTAGGTAATTGGTTCCTAAAAAGTTGAGCATTTCGCCAGTTTCGTTTAAACCTACCTGCTGTTTGGCGATGCTGCTGGAAAAGAAACCGACGCTTTTTTCGCTTAAATCTTCGACAAATTTGAGTTGAATTCTTCGGGCAACTAACTTGTCTTTTATTGCCACTTTTTGGGTTTCTAATTCTTGGATCTGTTGGGTTAATTCGGCGATGCCATCCGCTACAGGTTCCCTGCTAAACACTCTGTCGCTGCGTACTCCCAGCAATCGCACAGCAACTGTACCCGCACCCGTGGCCCTGACTGACTCTGTTTCGAGGGTTGCGGGGAGAGAGACGATCGCCAATTTTCGCTCGTTTCCCGTCAGAGATACCGTACCGCGGCGCGTCACCAAAGCGCGATCGGTGTAAACTGTCACTTCTGATATGGTAGTTTCTAGTGTTTTGATGGTATCAGAATTAAGAATTTCTGAGTCAGTCATTGCCAGTTGCTCCTATTTCATAACCGTTTAGTCGATCGAGCATTTTTCAAAGTAGTTTATTAATCAAACTCAGAAGTTATTGGATTATCTACAGCGGGGGAGGGCGGGTTTACGAACTCATTAGTTTTATACATTGATGGTTGGTCAAACCCGCCCCTACAGTTTGATCTTCAAAATGCTAGCGCGGGGGTGGGCAGGTTTATAAGATCGTTAATGTTAGGCATTGATAGTTGGTAAAACCCGCCCCAACGGTTAATTTTAGCTCAGTGGTTCGATTCCTGCCAAATCCAAAATTTGAGGAATTAAATCTTCTCGTTTGACGGCCATCATGTGAACTCCTTGACAAATCTGCCGCGCTAGCTTGACTTGTTCGGCAGCAATTTTTATGCCTTCCTGCAAGGGTTCTGGAGCTTTAGCCAAACGGTCGATCGTCTCTTGCGGAATGTGAACTCCCGGCACGTATTTTTTAATAAATTCAGCATTTTTAGCTGATTTAAACAAAAATATTCCTGCTAAAACTGGCTTGTTGCAGCCTGCAGCAACGTGGTGCATGAACTTATCCAAAATTTCAAAATCTGTAATTAATTGACTCTGAAAAAACTGTGCTCCAGCCTCTACTTTTTTCTCAAATCGACTTTGCAAACCAGACCAACTGGGGCATTGCGGATCGACGGCAGCACCGACAAATAAATCGGTAAATCCGTCTGTTAAAGGTTTGTCATTCCAGTCTTTGCCGCCATTCATTTTTTGAATGACTTGTAACAGTCGTACAGATTCAAAGTCGAATACACTTTTTGCTTTAGGATGGTCGCCCGCTTTGACGGGATCACCTGTAAGTGCTAATACATTGCGAATGCCTAAAGCGTGAGCTCCCATGAGATCGGCTTGCAGGCCAATTTGATTGCGATCGCGACAAGCAACTTGACAAATTGGCTCAATTCCGTGCTGCACTAAAATCGCCGAAACTGCTAGGGGGCACATTCCCAGCACTGCGCGACTTCCGTCGGTGATATTAATGGCGTGCACTCTGTTTTTGAGGCGTTCAGCCATTTGAATTGTGTGAGTCATGTCGCCGCCTTTTGGGGGGGCAACTTCGGCGGTAATTATAAATTCTCCGGGGGTGGTGCAGGCTGTGCGAAAACGGTTCATGATTATTTGTCTGTTATGGGTTATTTGTTATTTGACAGTTGACAGTTGTTAGTTGACAGTTGACAGTTGACAGTTGTTAGTGGGTAGTTGGCAGTGGTCATTCTTAACCAGTAACCAATAACAACTAACCACTAACAACTAAACAGGTAAAGAATAACCGAAAGCTGTCTTAACCTTAGTTAGAGTTTGATTAGCAATAGCTTCTGCTTGTTCTCTGCCGCGACGTAGTACAGACTCTAAATATCCCGGATCGTCCATTATTTCCTTGTATTTATCCTGAATTGGTTTGAGCGCATTAATTGTCGTCTCTGTCAGCAAGGGTTTAAAATCTCCCCAACCCATGTTTTCACACTCCGCTGCTACTTCTTCCTTAGATTTGCCGGAAAGCAGGAGATAAAGTGTCAGCAAATTTCTAGCTTCGGGGCGATCGGGGTCGTCAAAAGTCAAACCGCGCACGGCATCTGTTTTGCAGCGCTTGATTTTTTTGGCGATCGTATCTGGCGAATCCAATAAATTAATTCGACTTTGTTCGGAAGGGTCTGATTTCGACATTTTGCGCGTGCCATCTGTCAAACTCATCACCCTCGCACCGTCAGTCCGAATTAAGGGTTCGGGAAGTTTCAATACTGGCTTTTCGGGTGTACCGAATTGGTGATTTAATCTGATGACAATATCGCGGGTGAGTTCCAAATGCTGTTTTTGGTCTTCTCCCACTGGCACTTTGTCGGCATCGTAAAGCAAAATGTCTGCTGCCATTAGCACCGGATAATTTAGCAAACCGGCGTTGACATTTTCGCCTTGTTTAACTGCTTTTTCTTTAAACTGAATCATATCTTCGAGCCAGTTAATCGGCGTAATACAGTTGAGCAGCCATGCTAGTTCTGTGTGCGCCGAGACGTGGGATTGCACGAAAATAGTAGAATATTCTAAATCGATGCCGCAAGCTAAATACAGTGCGGCGATCGTGTAAGTGTCGGAGGCTAGAGTTGCTGGATTGTGCGGTGCGGTAATTGCGTGCAAATCGACTACGCAGAAGTAATTTTCGTACTGACTTTGATTTTCTACCCAGTTGCGAATGGCACCGAGATAATTGCCGAGGTGAAGATTGCCGGTTGGCTGAACTCCAGAAAGAACGCGCTGTTTGCCCATGAGGAAAGAATAGAATTGAATGTCACATTTCTATATTGACACGTTATTTTGATTTAAGATACTCTTGGTTGAAATTCGAGCGATCGGCAACGATCTAAATCCCAGCCTTAAAAAGCTCGCTGTCAAGTGTCAACTGTCAACTGTTTTTCGGTTTAGTGCGCCACCAAGTGATGCCGGCTGCGAAAAGAGCGATCGCAAAACTCAAGGCAAACGAAAATAGAAAGGGATGCCATTGCATTAAAATTGGGATTTGATGGTTTTGCACTGTCTGGAATACTTTGTCTGTGCCGCTGGAGGCTGCGATGCCGCCGGCTGCTAAACCGACGCCGATCGCCTGTACTGTGCTTTCTAGGCGATCTTCCCGATTTTTCTCTGCTATCTCGCTGTTGCGGAGTGCGATTTGGTTGGTGCGATCGCTCCTGGCTTGTTCTATTTCTACTATGCCGCGAATTGAGGCGATCGCCTGTTCGATTAAGCTTGTTCCGTGTCGGAAATATCCTAAGTCTCCGGCAATTTGCGATCGCATATAAGGAGCAGTTTTTCTACTGAAGTTATTTAATATTGATAGTTCTTCCTTATCAATTCCTAGTATATCACAAATTTTCGACAAAATGTCAGTGTAATTGTTAAGATTTAGCGCAATTGTATTGTCATAATCTTCGAGTTTCCGCAGCAGGCGAGTATAAGTTACTGCTTTGCTGAAGAGTTGCTTTAACTGTTCCTGAAATTCCTGCAATTGGGCGGAAGTTAATACAGTTCCTCTGGAAAATTGAGCCTGCAAAATCTCCATATTTTTCTCAATGATGCGGTATTCGCGATCGAGTTCGCGGTAAATCTGGCGGCTGTCTTGAAAAGCTTTGATAATTTTGTTGCGGTGAAATAGTAGGTCGAGTATTTCTTCCTGGCAAGTGTTAAAATCCTTGTCGGTTTGTTTGTCGGAAAGCAGCCAGACAAGCAGGTGGCGGTAATTCGCAATATCGCTAATTGAACCGTATTCAAAAATCGGACTACCGAACAGTTTACTCGCTCGGTAAAATACAGGCGGCGAGTCGCCCTGAAATAAAGCATCGCGACATTTATCGGCGAGGGGTTTGAGGGAATCTAAATTATTTGGTGAGTTTTCGGGAAGCCATGCGGTAATCAGAAGAGTTTGACCTAAAAAGTTATCATCTCCACTGATGAGTAAGGCTTGATTTGGGTTGAATTGCTGGATTAGATCGACATCTATATTATCAGCAGTGCCGTCTTCCGGGCAACCTATATTTAAGCAGAAAGCATAGCTGTCTTGAATTTGTAGCGGTTGGGCAAAACCTTCTACGGGCGGATTGCTGTTAAATCGTAGTGCGACTGTTTGCAACAAATCCTCGCGGTAGCTGTGGGAATTTTGCGGGAAAACTAGGTTGGATGTTAGCTGTTTATCGGTGAAGTTGGCGAGGATATTGTCGCAGTGTTTCCACAGAGGATTATTGCTGCCCTGACTGTCATTGTACAGTTGGAAAGCATATAAATAGACATTGGGGGCAGAAATTTTGTCGCTCATGTTATTGGCGCGGTGGCTGTGAATTGGGGAGGCGTTTTTTGAGGCTTTCGGGTAACTCTGGATAGCGGTTTAATAGTTTTGGTTCTTGCTCTTCTTTTTTGGTGGGTTGGGGTTCTGGTTTTCTATTAATAATTGAACGGAGGGTATCTCTGATTTTAGGATATTTTTTGCACCATATCCCAATAGTATCCGCTACTTCCTCATCAGATTCATCAACCATCTGAGATATCATCTGGTTGAGGTTTGCTAAATCTTCTACTGCTCCCACATCCTCTAATAATTCGGCTTTAGTCTCAAAAACTTGCAGAAATGCTGATATATAACGTTGGTCGTCATTCATGGCAGATTTTCTATTGTGTTAATTGAATTTGGAGATTTTTAGGATTTTTGTTCGAGCATTGTCTCTATGTGAATTCTATGATACCATCGGAGACAATTTAGTGTCAATTTTTTTAGGAGTTGCAAGCATTGACCTCAAGTGATGAAGTAATTCAAGGTGCGGGATTCACGGTCAAATCTAGTAAATTTGACTTCTTTTTTGGTCGCGTCACCTCTACTCCCACAAATACTAGGCGGTCTTTAGATAATTTAAGAGATTTGAGAACGCTAGGAATTGACGAAGTATCTGGGGGGAAAGAAAAGCTATTAGAAATATTGGCCGAAGGATTAAATGCACCAGAAGTTGAAGGCGATCGAACAATTAACGAATATGGCGCAAACATTTCTCGTAAAGTAGAATTGAGAGGGGGAGAAAAACCGGGGGCGATTGTGGTTCGATATTTTTATCCTGAAGGCGACTTAGATGCAAATCCTCAAGTTACTTCAATTGTACCGTTAATTTATCAATAACCAGCTACCATGAAAATTGAAACTATTAGCAAATCAGAATTCGACAAAATTCCAGGCATTCGGCAAATTATTGGCCACGAATACGCTCAAACATTTGCTTGCCTTGACTTGGGGGAAGTTTTGGGATGTTACGGACTGAGTTGGCGGGGTCAATTAGTTGAGTTAAGCATCGAGCATTCTCACGAGAAAAAGATGCTATGGATGGGAATTGAACAGCAGTTAGTAGCTATTTGCCTGGAAAGCGGCCGCATTTGTCTGGCAATGCCTTTGACGGGTAATTTAATTCAGATGGCTGTTATTCACAAAGTAACTGCTGTTTTGACTGAAAATGAGATATTATTATTTAACTCGAATGGTTCCCTCAGATTTAATCGCGGATTGCCCGATGTTCCCGAACAATTTTCGGCGAGCGATGATAACTTAGTAATTGAATTAATGGAGGGCGATCGTTTCAGCTTAAATTTGCAAACGGGACAATTCCGAAAATTAGTTGGGGAGGTTTTAAGTTCATAAAATCACCTATTCCGATAAATTTGTAGGGGCGGGTTCGCCGATGTTTTGGAATCAAACCAACCAACTAATAAACCCGCCCCCACCCACGATGCCGGGGCGGGTTTTTGAGATTTACGGTGTGGTTTCACAGACAGTCGCGAACCCGCCCCTACAGCAATTATATCTATTTTTTACAATATCAAATCCCCAATTTTAACAAATTTGTAGGGGCGGGTTCGCCGAGATTTATAAATCAAACCAACCAACTAATAAACCCGCCCCCACTCATGCAAAAAACCTTTGGGTTATTGTCCAACGGCACAAAAAGCCGCCCAGTATACAGGGGATTGGCAAGGGCGATCGTCATCATCGTAATCGCGTTTATAATTCTTTTGAATCCTGTTTTTACTTTCACTATCCAGTAACTTTGAACGCTCGGCCCAATCTACCAAATCTTGCACCGTTGCATCCCGCAGCCACATTTGAGAATCGCGCAAAGCAATCGCCACAGGCGGGCGAGTTTCAGACAGCAAAAGTTCGTAAAACTTAATCATCAAAATCGCGGTAGATACATCATTCACCGTCCACAAAGTGCTAATTATACTCGTTGCCCCGGCATATAAAAAACCGCTAGGCAATCCGATATACTCATCAGTGCTATCTCCAATATCCGTTAACCCAGTTTCGCAGGCGGAAAGCGTAACTAAACTGCACTTACTCAGCGGCAAATCAAAGATTTCTTCCAGCGTCAGGCATTTTTCAATGTCCAACAATTCGTCTTGGGGGGAACGAATATAACTTTTGTTCTCTGAGTCAACGTTATCGGTGGCAATTTTCGCCCCTGCTAAGATTAAAGCTGATTTCCGAGGATTGGAAAAATCGAAAAAGCCGTGACAGGAAAAGTGGGCGATGTCGGCATTGTGCAACGCTTCAAGCTGTTGCTGCAATCCTGTCTTGCTTGCCTTTTCTCGAATCAAAACTTCGGCAGGATTAAAGAATTTGGCAATTGCTTCAACTTCGATGTCGGTGAAGTCTAAATCTTCTGTCGGGTTTTGAATGGCAAACAATCTTGTGGGTGATGACTCTTCCCCAGTCGGATTTATCCGCTGAGATAATTGTAATAGCTGACAACTGGGAGTGTATCTCACGCCGCCGGGAAAAAGTTCGAGGAGACTTCCAGTTTCTTCGGCATTCTGCCTTAGCCTTTTGCTAGTTAATGCGTGCAGCGGTAACAAGTGCAAATATCGGAAGGGAACTAATATTAATTTTTGGCAGTTTTCGGGGAGGCGGGCAATTATTTCGTCGATGTGGAGAATTTGGGCTAATTTTTCCAGGCGGGTTTCTAGCTGGTTTCTCCAGTTGTCGGTTTCCTCGATGTAGCCGTCGATATATTCCCCCGTAAACTCTGCTAATGCTTCCAAGTCTTCAGAGGAAGATTGCCAGATATCGGGTTGGGTGGAGTCGCGGGCGATAATGAAAACTTTAAAGTGGTTAAAGGTAATGTACCATTCTAAAATTGCTTCATTTTCAGCTAATAAACTGCGAATTTTGGCAAAACTAATAGGTTTTGGCTGTAAATTTTCTCGGTTGCTGCGGGATTTGTGAAACAATTCTACTAATAAACTGCGAATTTTGGCAAAACTAATAGGTTGTGGCTGTAAATTTTCTCGGTTGCTGCGGGCTTTGTGAAATAATTCTACGAGGTTGCGGGTTTTGCTGCGTTCGACGTACTCTAGGGCGGCAGTATTGTTTCCCATTTCTAGGCAAACTTCTACCATGTTATGATAAAGATTATTCCATTCTTCAGCTAATTTCTGCTTGTCGGCTTCGCCGCCGATAATGATTTCTCTCCGCATTGATTCGACAGTTTCAATGGCAGAGTTAAAAGTATTGTAAGCTTCTGGGAGTTGGGAATTATCTTGGTAGGCAAGTCCGAGATTACATAAGCTTCCAGTATGGTAGAGCGGAAATGCCCTTCGGGTGTAAATTTCTAATGATGCTAGATAAGCAGCGATCGCCAGTTCCAGATTCTCTGCTTTTTCCCCTGTGATTCTTTCTCTGTAAGCATTCCCCAAATTATTTTGAGTCATGGCCCATTCAAAGGGAAATGCCTCGCGGGTGCAGATTTCTAATGATGCCCGAAAAGCAGCGATCGCCAGTTCCAGATTCTCTGCTTTTTCCCCTCTGATTCTGTTGCCGTAAGCAATACCCAAAGTAATTTGACTCCTTGCCCATTCAAAGGGAAATGCCTCGCGGGTGTAAATTTCTAATGATGCCAGAGAAGCAGCGATCGCCAGTTCCAGATTCTCTGCTTCTTCCCCTCTGATTCTGTTGCGGTAAGCTTCCCCCAAATTAATTTGACTCCTTGCCCATTCAAGGGGAAATGCCTCGCGGTTGTAAATTTCTAATGAGGCCAAAGAAGCAGCGATCGCCCGTTCCTGATTCTCTGCTTTTTCCCCTCTGATTCTGTATAAGTAGGCAGCTCCCAAATTATTTTGAGTCATTGCCCATTCAAAGGGAAATGCCTCGCAGGTGCAGATTTCTAATGATGCTTGATAGGCAGTGATCGCCCTTTCGAGATTCTCAGCTTTTTCCCCTCTGATTCTGTTCCTGTAAGCAATGCCCAAATTAATTTGACTCCTTGCCCATTCAAAGGGAAATGCCTCGCGCGTGTAAATTTCTAATGATGCCAGAGAAGCAGCAATCGCCCTTTCGAGATTCTCTGCTTTTTCTCCTCTGATTCTGTCTAAGTAGGCATTCCCCAAATTATTTTGACTCCTTGCCCATTCAAAGGGAAATGCCTCGCGCGTGTAAATTTCTAATGATGCCAAAGAAGCAGCGATCACCCGTTCCAAATTATCAGCTTTTTCCCCTCTGATTCTGTTGCGGTAGGCATTCCCCAAATTATTTTGACTCCTTGCCCAATCTTCGGGAAATGCCTCGCGGGTGTAAATTTCTAATGATGCTTGATAAGCAGCGATCGCCCGTTCCAGATTCTCAGCTTTTTCCCCTCTGATTCTGTCGCTGTAGGCATTCCCCAAATTATTTTGACTCCTTGCCCAATCTTCGGGAAATGCCTCGCGGGTGTAAATTTCTAATGATG
>NZ_JAUBOZ010000043.1:41336-63811 GCF_036700475.1 Microcoleus sp. T2B6
TCTGTCGCTGTAGGCATTCCCCAAATTATTTTGACTCCTTGCCCAATCTTCGGGAAATGCCTCGCGGGTGTAAATTTTTAATGATGCTTGATAAGCAGCGATCGTCCGTTCCAAATTCTCAGCTTTTTCCCCTCTGATTCTGTTGCGGTAAGCTTCCCCCAAATTATGTTGACTCCTTGCCCAATCTTCGGGAAATGCCTCGCGGGTGTAAATTTCTAATGATGCTTGATAAGCAGCGATCGTCCGTTCCAGATTCTCTGCTTTTTCCCCTCTGATTCTGTTGCTGTAGGCAGCACCCAAATTATTTTGACTGTTTGCCCAATTTTCGGGAAATGCCTCGCGGGTGTAAATTTCTAATGATGCCAGACAAGCTGCGATCGCCCTTTCGAGATTCTCTGCTTTTTCTCCTCTGATTCTGTTGTTGTAGGCATTCCCCAAATTATTTTGACTCCTTGCCCATTCAAAGGGAAATACTTCAGGGGTATAAATTTCTAATGATGCTAGAAAAGCAGCGATCGCCCGTTCCAGATTCTCTGCTTTTTCCCCTCTGATTCTGTATAAATAGGCAAGACCCAAATTATTTTGAGTCGTTGCCCATTCAAAGGGAAATACCTCGGGGTTATAAATTTCTAATGATGCTAGAAAAGCAGTGATCGCCCGTTCCAGATTCTCTGCTTCTTCCCCTCTGATTCTGTCGCTGTAGGCAGCACCCAAATTATTTTGAGTCGTTGCCCATTCAAAGGGAAACGCTTCGTGGGTGTAAATTGTTAATGATGCTAGAAAAGCAGCGATCGCCCGTTCCAGATTCTCAGCTTTTTCCCCTTTTATTCTGTATAAGTAAGCAATGCCTAGGCTATTTTGAAACATCGCCCACTTTTCTGAGTAGTCTTCGCGAATAACAATAGTTAATCCGCTCTCCAGACAAGCAATCATTATCTCTAAATTACTTGCCCGACTGCCTTGCCGCAGGTTATAAAAGCTAATACCCAAGTCGTGTAAAATATTCGCAAGATTGTAGGCTATTTCTGCATCTAAGGTTGCCACAGTTTGTGTAGCCCATTCTCGCAAAAACTGGGCAAAATTATCATCTATTAATTCTAGGTTAGCTTGCAGGATGGGGATTTGTTCTTTGCTGGGACAAGTGAGGAGAGAATCAATCAGATTGAGATAAGCTTGGCGGCGCGCTTCATTCATTGCTGACAACCCATGTTTTTAGTATTTTACATTTTGAGTGAGACGATATCCGGAGAGTTGCTCGAAGTGCGATCACAATTCAGTTAAAATGGTCTTGAGTTTATCGTTGATTTTCATATTTGCGATCGATGTTATGTATTTAATAAGACTCGGCGGTTGAAACCGCGTCTTGTAAAATAAAATAAGACTCGGCGGTTGAAACCGCGTCTACACAAACAAAGTCCGCCTTCGCGGACTTAAGATGATTAATTAGAAAAGTTGAGATTTTTACCCAATTTCAGCGGGTTGCAAAATCTCATTTACGGGTTTTCCTCGTTTTAATTCCACCCATTTAGATTCAACGGGTTCGTAAGCGCAATAACATACGGCGATGCCCAGGTTTGTGCTGCTAGAAGAGAATTCGTGAATACTCTTAACAATCCAGTTTCCATCTCGACCGTGGGTGATTCCGTTGCCAGGATCTTCGAGGTTTGCATATTCTCGCACGTGATCGCCGATTTGAGGCAATTTCCCCGAACAATCCCACTCTTCTGCCAGAATGTCGGTCAAGCCACCATTCGGAATTAGCTTTCGATCTCTCCAGCCTTCCGCACTCATAGATTCAGTTTTGTAAACAATCCATGTTTCTTTTTTGGTCATAAATTACCTCAGTCTTGGTTGTCGGGCCAGAGGTCTTGAAAAGAAGTCTGTTCGCCGTAAAAGACGCAATCGACTTCGAGGGGCAAATCTTTGTTTATTTTGATTTGCTTGAGTTTCCAATCGTATCGGCGTTCCATTTCCCGGCACTTCTCCGGGTCAGTAGCGCTGTGTATGTTTTCTGGTTCTGACGGTTCTTGTTCTGCTAGGTTTGTCACTGTTTTCAATACTAGACACCTGTTTATCTATTAGCTAGTGCCTCCTTTTCCCGCTTGCTCTTGCTGGATGAGCGGGTTTTGGTTTGGGTGGCTGTCCCGCTTTCCTTGAACTGCGGCAGTAACAATTCGCTCTACCAGATTGCTCATAGTACGTCCTTCCTCCTTGGCCCATACCGTTAAGTCGTCTCTAACGTCCTCATCCAAAACGAAATTAATTCTAGGTCGCCTGTACTTCCCCATTGGTTGCCAGTTGGTTAGTGGTTAGTTACCAGCTTATGACGTTAGATTAACTTTTGGAGTAGTGGATCGAGATAGTTGACAGTGGCATCTACTACAATCTACAATATACCTACGATCGCCAAATGTCAAACAAAGAACAAATAAAAGTAAGGTGCGTCAGTCGGTAAAACTGAGATTTTGCACCCTTCTCAAGAACGGGCTTCTAGCCCGTTCCACAAAAATTCAATTTTCTTGTGGGGAGTAGGGGTTGGGCCGGAGAGCCCGCCCGTAAGGGACTTATTAAGAATGGTGCAAGATATCAGTAAAACCCAAATTTTTCGGGCTAATCTTAAGACTGACGCACCATACAGGCTAATGACTAATAACTACAGGACTTACGCATAAATACCAAAGAAACCGGGTTTTTGGCCGTTTTTGCGATGTAACGCGTATTCTCGCAAAAAAACCCGGTTTCTGACCACCCGTGCGTAAGTTATGAAAAAATTACCAATCTGTCAGCAACCTTGCTTTCCGCAAAACAAATGTCAGAACTGTTTCTTCGCCGGTAATAATATCGGCTCTGCCTTCCATTCCCGATTGAATAGAATACTGGCGGGGGACATTAGCCTGGGGAGTTCCGAAGAATTGGCCGTTGGCGGATTTGAGTTTTGTTAAATAAGTTTGTTCGGGCTTAATTGCCACTTCGTAATAAGCTGTACCTAAATTATTAGTGGGATTTTGAGGGGCGATCGCATCTGGGGCGATTTCGCTGACAGTTCCTTTTAATGTGCCGTAATCGGGGAAAGGCAAAGCTGAAATCCTGATCTGTACGGGTTGGCCGATTTGGATGCGGGCGATGTCTTGGGATGTCACCTTGGCTTTGACTACCAGGGGTACGTCGCTGGGGACGATTTGGGCGATCGCGCTGCCGGCTTGTACGGTTTGACCAGTATTTCGTACTTCCAATCTGAGAATTGTACCATCAGCGGGCGCGCGGATCACGCTATTTTCGAGTTTTAAGTCAATTTGATTTAGTTCTTTTTTAGCTTGAATCAATTGTTGTTGAAGAGACGATCGCTTAACGAGCAAAACCCGCCGACTTCTGCCCAGTCTTTCGGCGACATCTGGCAGCGATGTGGCAAATTTTACTAAAGCGGCTTCGATTAATTCCTGTTGGGCGGAAGTTTCACTTTGGATGTTTTTAAATTGGGCGCTGGCCAAAATTTGATTTTCTAAGTCGCGCAGTTGCTGGTTGATTTGCTGTGCTGCTGTTTGAGACTGATTAATTATTTCTTGTAACTGCTTTTTTTGGTCGCCCAAACGCGAAGCGTCTACAACTGCGATCGCATCTCCTTCTTTTATTGTCTGATTTTCGCTGACAGCAATGCTTTCGACGGTTCCTTCGGTTGCTGCTTGCACGACGCGCACTTCTCCGGCTGGACGGACGATCGCATCTGCTTTGACTGTAGCGCTGTATTTGGTGACGCTAGCGAGGGCGATCGCCCCGCCAAAGGTCGCCACCATCAAAATGCCCCCCAAAGTCGTCCAGCGGCTGACAGGGGGCAAAAACTGGTCGTTATCAAAGGTTTCAGTGGGTGTGGCTTCGGGAGTGAGAGACATGGCGGCAAGGGGGAGAGGGGAATAGTTTGGAGTTTTGAGTTTTGAGTTGGGGGAGAGGGAGAGCTCAATCGCTGATTTCTTTTGTCACTTTTACGATCGGCTTTCCGGAAACCAAGCATAGGTTTAGAAGTCTAAATCAAAATTCACAGGGTAAAGGTAAAAATCCGCACAGCTTTGCCGTTCCCACCCACAAACTTCGCCAAATATCAAGAGGAGTGAAGCCAGCGGGCCACTGTCATTCAATTTTAGATTTTAGATTTTAGATTTTGGATTGACTTGCGCGAGATAAATGCGGGGGCAATAAGTGATTTTCGATTTTAGATTTTGGATTGATTCCACGGATAAATCACGTGGCGGGTACCACCTTTGAAATTCGTGGTCATGAAATACGGCGTTTCCGCAAAGAGTTTTGGCACTGTTACCGGGTTTTTCCTGTATGCGTAGGTAGTAAGTAAGTACATAGGTATTAATAGGAGTTATTTATGTCAGAAAATCAACAAGGTTCACTCTTCATTGAACTAACCGATGGAGAATCTGCTACTGTCAACGGTGGCAGTATTACCAGCAGTGTTAGTGGTGCTAAAAGCAACAGCGAGAGGGATAACAGCAGTGGCTATGACCTGAATATGCTGTTTTTCCTGCCGCAGCCTAGCCAGCTTTATCTGTACGATCCGAGCCGCGCTCGCACTTACAAAACCCTAGTGGTTTAGATAGCTGAGTCAAGTTGTGCGATCGAGTAAATTTTCAAAATTTATCGGTAATATTCCGGAAGCCGCACAGCACTACCAGAAGTATTAGTCAGTATTTACACGAGGCTCTAGAAATTAAATAATATTTCTAGTTCCCCTTCAATTTTATTAACTTAAACGGAGTCAAATCATGCAAGAAACAAAGGACAATTCACTGTTTGCTGAACTCACCCCTGAAGAATCAGCTAGCGTCAACGGCGGTCACTATACTAATCGATACAATTGTCAGCGGCAGCGGCGCAGTTGGGTCGTGTACCGCCGGAATTGCGACGGTTCATACAGAAGAGTAGTCCGCTACGCCTACTACTAAAATTTAGTGCTAGTCTATTCAGATATATAACTGTGGAATCGAGAAAGCACCCATAACTTTAGGGGTGCTTTTTGCTGATTGGGTACTCGGTGAAGAGTAATGTTCATTAGGCTCTACTCATTATTTATTTTGCCAAATGTTAAAGAACATTCCTTTTATCCGAGAAATGCCATTATTCGGACAAGTCAACAGGTTTATGAAATATCAGTAGGAGTTCTTTATGTCCGAAAATCAACAACATTCACTCTTCACCGAACTAACCGATCGAGAATCTGCTACTGTCAGCGGTGGCAGGATTACCAGCGGTGTCAGTGGCGCTAACAGCAACAGCGAGACTGATAACAGCAGCTATGGCCTGAATATGCTGTTTTTCCTGCCGCAGCCTAGCCAGCTTTATCTGTACGATCCTCGCCGCGCTCGCCCTTACAAAACCCTAGTGGTTTAGATAGCTGAGTCAAGTTGTGCTATCGAGTAAACTTTCAAAATTTATCGGTAATATTCCGGAAGCCGCACAGCACTACCAGAAGTATTAGTCAGTATTTACACGAGGCTCTAGAAATTAAATAATATTTCTAGTTTCCCTTCAATTTTATTAACTTAAACGGAGTCAAATCATGCAAGAAACAAAGGACGATTCACTGTTTGCTGAACTCACCCCTGAAGAATCAGCTAGCGTCAACGGCGGTCACTATACTAATCGATACAATTGTCAGCGGCAGCGGCGCAGTTGGGTCGTGTACCGCCGGAATTGCGACGGTTCATACAGAAGAGTAGTCCGCTACGCCTACTACTAAAGTTTAGTGCTAGTCTATTCAGATATATAACTGTGGAATCGAGAAAGCACCCATAACTTTATGGGTGCTTTTTGCTGATTTGGTAGTTGGTGATGAGTAATCTTATTTATGCTCTACCATTATTCATTTTGCAAAATGTTAAAGAACTTCCCTTTGATCGGCAAAATGCCATTATTCGGACAAGTTAACAGGTTTAAGAAATATCAGGTTGTTCTCCAGCAGAGCGAAGAAGATTGCGGGGCGGCTTGTTTGGCTTCGATCACCAAATTTTACGGACAGAATTTTACAATTAGCCGCTTGCGAGAATTTGCCGGCACTGGGCAACAAGGGACGAGTTTACTGGGCTTGAAACAAGGAGCTGAGGCGATCGGCTTTAATGCTCGATCCGTGCGAGCCGCGGCTGCTATTTTAGACAAGCTCGATGATGCCCCTCTACCGATGATTATTCACTGGAGCGGCTATCACTGGGTTGTTTTGTACGGAAAACAGGGCAACAAATATGCGATCGGCGATCCAGCCGTCGGTATGCGCTATGTTTCTAAAGCAGAATTAGCAGCAGCTTGGACAGATTGGCTGTGCTTGCTAGTAGAACCCGATGCGGAGCGGTTTTTTGCGGCCGCAGAGGGTCAACCGCCCGCCAATTCCTTACAAAAATGGATGCGCCGGATTGGGATTTATCGCCCGATTTTAATGGAAGCATTTTTGCTGAATGTGGTGTTGGGTTTGCTGTCGATTTCTTCGCCTTTTCTCGTTCAACTGCTCACTGACGACATCCTGGTGCGGGGCGACAGACAACTCCTGGCGAGTGTGGCGATCGCAGTTATAGTTATGAACCTTTTTAGCAGCAGTTTAGGATTGGTAGAGTCGAACTTAATTGCTCAGTTTTCCCAGCGTTTAGAATTGGGATTGGTGATGGAATTCGCGCGCAAATTCCTGCGATTGCCTTTGAGCTTTTACGAAACCAGACGCAGTGGCGAAATTGTCAGTAGATTACAAGATATCCAAGAAATCAATAAATTAGTTTCTCAAGTCGCTATCAGCTTGCCTAGTCAATTTTTTATCGCTGTAGTTTCTTTTATTTTTATGTTATTTTACAGCAAGGAACTGACTTTAGCAGCTACAGCTATAGCTCTGTTAATGACTGCCTCTACAGTGGTATTTTTGCCCGTATTGCAGCAAAAAACGCGCAGTTTATTTGTGCTGGAAGCAGAAACTCAAGGCGTTTTAGTAGAAACTTTTAAAGGCGCGCTGACTGTCAAAACTACTAGCAGCGGTCAGCAACTTTGGGAAGAATTTCAAACCCGCTTCGGTCGCTTAGCCAAGCTCACTTTTCGCACTACACAGATTGGCATTCTCAACAATATATTTTCAGGTTTTGTTGCCTCTGCTGGCAGCATTACTCTGCTGTGGCTTGGTAGCGGTTTGGTGATTGACAAGGTATTGAGTATAGGTCAGTTGCTAGCGTTTATTAGCATGAATCAAAACGTTACTACTTGGGTGAATTCGCTAGTAGGATTTACTGATGAAATGACTCGCGTGCAGACAGCAACTCAACGGCTGTCGGAAGTCATTGATGCTGAACCGGAAACTAAAGACGATACGAATAAACCTTTTGTAACTATTCAGGGGCGCGACGGTATTGTTTGCAAGAGTGTTAATTTTCACTACCCCGGCAGACTTGATTTGCTGGAAAATTTTTCTGTCACCTTTCCCGGCGGTCAAGCAATTGCTTTAATTGGTTATTCTGGCTGCGGAAAAAGTACGCTAGCAAAAGTAATTGCTGGTCTGTACCCGCTGCAATCTGGTAATATTAGAATTGGCGATTACAACTTGCAGGATTTGTCTCTCGACAGTCTCAGACAGCAGGTGGTTCTTGTACCCCAAGAAGCGCATTTTTGGAGCCGTTCGATTATGGAAAATTTTCGATTGGGCAGTCCAGATATCAGCTTTGAACAGATTGTGAAAGCTTGCAAAATTGCGGGGGCGGATGAATTTATCAGCCAATTGCCTGATAAATATCAAACAGTTTTAGGGGAGTTTGGAGCGAATATTTCTGGCGGACAAAGACAAAGATTGGCGATCGCCCGCGCCATTCTCAACAACCCACCAGTATTGATTTTAGACGAATCTACCGCAGGGCTTGACCCCGCAAGCGAAGCGGAAGTCTTAGAAAATTTGTTGATGTATCGACACGGGAAAACGACGATTTTTATCAGTCACAGGCCGCGAGTGATCGATCGCGCCGATTGGATTATCATGTTAGAACGCGGCAGGTTGAAAATGCAAGGCTCGGCTGCAAAATTGCGATCGATTCCAGGAGACCATTTAGAGTTTTTGCATCCTTGAGCTAGTTAATAAAACGACAGGTTGAAATCTGTCGCTACACAAACAAAACCCGCCTGCGCGGTTGGACACCGAGTCAATCGATTTTAGATTTTAGATTTTAGATTTTAGATTGAAGCATTGACCCCACGGATAAATACGTTCGGCAAGTTTCATCGGAGACACGTTTTTTATTTCTGGGTCCTGAGTCTGCTTTCGGAATGAATCCGGGGGCTTTTATCCTGGAGGCTTTCGGTCAACAGTCAACAGTCAACAGTCAACAGTCAACACTCAACACTCAACAATCATTTCACTCGTGCAACCGGAATTGATATCACTCATGACTAATAACTTCTCTAAGATTCTTGAGCCAAAGTACATCGATCGCACAATCCAAAAAACTCCAAAGTGTGATAATAAATTTTGAAAGAATGAGATTGTTGTAGTTGGCTTTCTAAGTGGTGGACGGGGCATTCGTCGATCGTAATTGACGCGCCACATTCCAGACAAGTTAGGTGATGTTGATCTTGGTGGGCGGCACCGTAGAGAGACTCACCACTAGCAAGCGTTCTGACGTGAACGAACCCCTCTCGCTTTAAACCGTCGAGGGAGCGGTAAACTGTTGCTAGGCCCATGCTTTGGTCGCTGTTACGCAGTTCTAAGTAGATATCTTGTGCTGAGAGCGATCGATTCAAGTGCTTGAGCAAGTGTAAAATACGCTCCTGACTGCGGGTGCGGTTGGTTCTCATAATTTTTTTGTGTAATCTGCTAGAGTCAAATCAGTCCCTGTTTCTAGGCTATCTTACTTGGGCGAACCAAAGGGCGATCGGCGCGCAGCTCGGTTGTAGAATACAATGGGGCTAACTTTCACATCACCTACCGCAACATTCCCGTGACTCAGAAATATCTTGCCCAAATCTATGTTACCCTCCGCCCTTCTGTTTTAGATCCCGCCGGCACAGCCGTACAGTCTGGTTTGCAACACATGGGATACGACAATGTTGAGCGTGTGCGAATCGGGAAATACGTTGAATTGACGCTGACTGCTGCTGGTGAGTCCCAGGCCCGCGAACAACTCGATCGCGTTTGCGACCAACTTTTGGCCAATCCAGTGATTGAAAATTATCGCTTTGATTTGACTGAAATTCCTGTTGCTGTGGAGACAGCGGCGGCATAAATGCGATCGCCCCTAGCTCTTCGATCCCCCCTAACCCCCCTTAATAAGGGGGGGACAAGAGGGTTCTGAAAGTCTTTGCTAAAAAGCGGGGACAAGAGCATTCACAGTCTTCGTTAAAAAGCGGGGATTCGGAACACTCAAAGTCCCCCTTCTTAAGGGGGATTTAGGGGGATCGAGACTTAGATACAAGCGAGAGAAACATAAGATTTCAGTCTTAAGTTTACACCTCTTCCCTCTTCCTTCTTCCTTCTTCCTTCTTCCTTCTTCCTTCTTCCCTCTTCCTTCTTCCTTCAGCTTATGAAATTTGGAGTTATTGTTTTTCCGGGTTCAAATTGCGATCGCGATGTGGTGTGGGTGACTCAAGGGTTACTGCACCAACCAACTCGCATGATTTGGCACGAAGATACCGATATTTCGGATATTGATATCATTGTAATTCCCGGTGGTTTCAGTTATGGAGATTATTTGCGGTGCGGCGCGATCGCCCGTTTTTCTCCGGCGATGCGGGCTACTGCGGAACACGCGAAACAGGGCAAACTTGTACTGGGTATTTGCAACGGTTTTCAGGTGTTGACTGAAGCTGGTTTGTTGCCCGGTGCTCTGGTGCGGAATGCGGGATTGAATTTTATTTGCGATCGCGCTTCTTTGAAAGTCGAACGCGGTAATACTCGTTGGACTGCGGCTTATACTATGGGTGAAATCATCGATTTGCCGATCGCCCACGGTGAAGGCAACTATTATGCTGATGCGGATACATTAGCAGAACTAGAAGAGCACAAGCAAGTGTTGTTTCGCTACTGCACTCCGGCGGGCAAAATTAGCGATGCTGGGAATCCCAACGGTTCATTAAATAATATTGCCGGTATTTGCAATCGGGCGGGCAATGTGTTAGGAATGATGCCGCATCCAGAACGGGCATCCGATCCGATGTTGGGCGAAACTGATGGGGTGAAATTGTTTCAAGGGTTGTTGATGGCAAGTGTTGCTGCTGTTTTGTAGTTGATATTTGGGGTGTCTATGATTTTAGGAACAGGCAAGATGCCTGTTCCACAAAAAATTAAATTTATTGTGGGGTGGGCCGGAAAGCCCGCTTTTTGCAACAGGCAAGATGCCTGTTCCACAACAGATTAAATTCATCTACAAATAGACATCTCCAATAATTACTGTGGAACAGGCAGGATGCCTGTTCTTGACAAGCTTTAACTGGTTCCCAGGCTCAGCCTGGGAACCTATATCCAGAGGATCTGCCTCGCTTTAAAGCGACGCACCTACCAAATTAAAAATGCTAAAATGATTTGAGAGTCAATACATCGGAGAACAGTCCTATGCCTTCACCCTTTCCTGGAATGGATCCCTACTTAGAACACCCCGATTTCTGGCAGGAAACTCATCATTGGTTAATTTCTGCGATCGCGGCATCCTTAGTCCCTCAAATTCGCCCTAAATATGAGGTTGCAATCGACAAACGAATCTATGAAATTACCGATCCAAATGAAAGTAACGACGAGTCCCTTTTAGTAGGTATCCCCGATGTCGCGATTAAGCGTCAATCTAATAACCCGAATATTCCTACAGGTTCAGTTGCCACTTTAACTGTAACACTTCCGACTACCGTCAAAGTGCCTGCTCCTGAAAAAATTAAACAGACTTACCTGGAAGTGCGAGAAATGGCAACGAAACAAGTTGTCACCGCAATTGAAATTCTTTCTCCTGTCAACAAACGTAGTGGAGAAGGAAGAATTACTTATCTCAAAAAACGCCAGAGTATTTTAGGCAGCTTAACCAATTTAGTCGAAATCGATTTACTACGAAAATGGGAATCTATGCCCATTCTTAATAACTCTATTCAAAGCGATTATCGGGTTTTGGTCAGTCCCAGTAATCGCCGTCCGTTTGCCGAACTTTATGCTTTTAATCTCCGCGATTCTCTACCTATATTTCCGCTTCCCTTGCGCGAGGAAGATGTAGAACCTATTGTTAATTTACCAGAAATATTTGCAGGTATTTACGATCGCGCTGGCTATGATTATCGGATCGATTACGATCGAGAACCCGTACCGTCTCTATCGGAAGAAGATCGGGTTTGGGCTACCCAACTTTTGCAAGAAAAAGAACTTCGAGATAATTAATTATATTTTACTTTATATCGTAGGGTGCGTCGCGATCGACAATCTCTAAATCAACTTGAAAATCTCCCAGCGACGCACCCTACAAATATCTCGCATCTTAGCTATGATAATTCACGCAATATTGTTTCTATCGTCACATCTGGCAGACCAAGCAACTGAGCGATTTGGGATGGTTCGATACCTTGACTGTGCAACTTACAAACGACATCAGCAACATCAATTTCGAGTCGTTCGATCTGAGTTTTGAATCTGGATTCAGTGGCGTATTTGTTGTCAGATTTGCTAGGCAAAGAAGGACAGGGGTTGAGGTTGAGGGTGTGGACGTATTCGACGTATTGAATATAATCTCTGCCGAAGTTTGAGGTATTGCTAATATTTCTGCGATCGATCGCAGCTTTGAGATTGCCTTTTTGCATCTCTTCATCCATCACTGCGGAGAGACTTTTGAGTAGCTTGTAGCCGACTTCTCGGACGTATTTTGTAGTGTAGCGGGTGTCGCGGGCGATC
This sequence comes from Microcoleus sp. T2B6, assembly GCF_036700475.1. NCBI lineage: Bacteria > Bacillati > Cyanobacteriota > Cyanophyceae > Oscillatoriales > Microcoleaceae > Microcoleus > Microcoleus sp. T2B6. The sequence goes on from NZ_JAUBOZ010000043.1 coordinate 53,212, forward strand.
GTTTCGTAGGTTTTGCCATCATACATTCCCTGCAACACTAACTGCTGTAGCGTGTTGAGATGTTTACCTGTTTTTTCAAATATTAGACCATCGACCAATTTCAGCAATTCGTTATCGTCAGGGACGGCTTGCAACGGGCGATCGTCGTTGGGCTGCATGGGTTAAGTGAAGAAATATAAAGTTAAGGAAACTTCGGGCTTTTTCAGTCTTTTTCGGGCTTTTTCAGCCATGACATAGATGAGACAGGTGAGGTAGATTTCTTAAATCACCAACACAAAGCAACAGTATATGCCTGACAATTTAGCTTTGCTGGACAAGAACGATGACATATTGAACGGTAGCAGCGCCACGAATCAAGCGGATTGCGGCTGTGGCTCGAAAAAAGCCACGACTCAAGAGACGGTATCGAATGCTCAGAATATCTTTAGCTTGGGAAGCAACGATACGCTAGAAAGTTCGATCGCGCCAGACTTTTTGAATGGTAACACGGGAAATGACTTTATCTCCGGTAGTGTTGATGGGGATATCGGGCGATCGGCTTCTCAAGTCGGCATTGGCTCACTTTCGAGCGATGGTAGTGCTTACATTTTAACTGAGGGAAGCGACACATTTACGATCGCGATCGGTTTGCTGGATACCCTTTTAGGTGGTTTGCGGGGTTTAGGCGGTGCGGATTCGATTACGGGTTCGGAATCTGGGGATATCGTCTATGGCGACGAAGGAAATGACCGAATTGAGGGCCTCGGTGGTGCTGATTTGCTCTACGGCGGCTTGGGAAACGATTTTCTCAGTGGCGGTGCGGGCCAAAATGGTCTCCTTGGCGGTGATGGTGCAGATACTTTGCAGGGTGGTGAAAGTGCCGATGGTGTCAACGGAAACGCAGGTAATGACGTAATCTTCGGTGGAGGTGGAGACGACTTTTTGCGGGGTGGTCGCGGTAACGATATTGTGAATGGGGAAGATGGCGATGACTTCCTGATTGGCGATTTGGGCAACGATACCCTGACTGGTGGTGCGGGTCAAGATGTGTTTTTTCTGCGCTCTGAGGCGGCTTTAGGCTCTCCTACGTTTGACTTAATCACCGACTTTCAAAGAACGATCGATTTCATCGGACTTAGTACAAATCTTAAGGAATCCGATATTGTTTTAGAGTCGAAATTGCAGCCTTCGGGTGGTTCGGCTGTGGATATTAAGGTGGCTGCAACAGGGGCTTTGTTAGGTACTGTTTTGGGAGTTACACCAGATGATTTAAGAGGTCGTTTCAGACTTTATGATGTGGAACCAGATCGTCCTGAAGATAGAGTCACCATTAATTTACCGGAAGTAAAAAAGCTCTCTGACAACAGATTTCAGATGGAGTTTCCGGCGAGTGATGGTAGCAAATATATCACTGTTATTCAAGATGATGCTGACGGACGTTTCGTAGAATCAGTTATATTCGTACCCAATCGTACAACTGGTGTTCGTGGTAGTACAACGCTCTTTAATCGAGATGGTAGAAGCGCTGATATCACGCTTGAAGGCTCTAATGAAACGGCGCGAGTTGAGTATCAACAAAGTCAAGAAACTGGAAAGCCGGATCAAGGTGTTATATCGTGGCTTAAGGATGGTCAGGTTATTGACAAAGTAAATTTTCCTCTGCCAATCGAGCCAACTCCAATACCTACTCCTAAACCACCAGTTACTCCTCCGACCGTTGGTCAACCAGATTTTGCGAAAGCTTGTCAGTCGGTTAAAGACTTCTGTGAAGGAACTGCAAAACTGGCTAAAGTGGTTGATTTTGCTGCTAACGTTGCATTAGTTACTGGTATATTGTTTGCTGTTCCTAGTGGAGGACTTAGCCTATCACTTGACGTTATTGGCGCAGAATTGAAGGCAGCGTCTGTTGGATTTAAAGTCCTTGACTACAGTTGCAAACTTCTTACAGGTAGCGATAAAGACCTTGGTGATGCGGTAATTGACGAATTGACTGGGATAGGAATTGAGAAAGCTCTCAAATCAGCAGGACTTGCAGAAGACTTAGAAAATGCTGTAGGAGGTACTTTAGATTTAGCTTCATCTACTAAGGATCTCACTGATTTATTTTTTGGGGAAGAGAAGCCGACAGAACCTTCTAAAACCAACTTTTTGCCTCAGTTCCGAAAGTTTCTTGCTGATAAGACGGGTATTCCATTTGACTTTTGCGATAAACCTGCGACTACTCCTGTAACACCTCCACCAACTTGTTCGGAGCAAGTCTTTAAGGCAGAAGTCATCCCTTCAGTTCTCAATTATGGACAAACGGCAGAAGTCAAAGTTACCTACTGCGATCCACAAAACAAACTAAACAACATACTCGTAGAACTTAGGACAAGAAGTGGTGAAATACAAACCAAAAACATTCCCGTTTCCTCTTCGAGTGGCACGGTAAGTTTCGAGATCCGAAATAAGTCAAACGCTTTTGGGGACTGTGATGATCTTGGTTTTGCGGCTACTGGTAGGCCAGGAATATCGGGTAGTGTTGTCATTACAGGTATAAGAGACAACGCTAATGGATTCGCTTCATTCGGGGCTCTGCCTGACTTTTTTCTCACTGGTGGATTAACCCAGATCCCTACTCAATTCGACAGTAGAGCGGTGTGTGGTGTGGAGTTGGTTTAAGGGCGATCGGGTTTGTTGTGGATGGGCGATCGGATTTTTGGGTTGATGGGCGATCGGGTTTTTTGTCGATCGGGCGATCGAATTTGATTTGTTAGTCCGTTAGTTAGTCCGCGCCAGGGGCTAGTTGGTTCGTTGCCGAGTCCGCCAGGGGTTGAAACCCCTGTCTCATAGCGAAAGTCCTCTGAAAGAGGACTGAAGAGTTAATTGATGTGTATCGGTTTCATGCGAATTTTCAGTCGGTTTCAACCGACTTTAGCTATGAGACGGGGGTTTCAACCCCCGGCGGGCTGTGTCACAAAGCAGACAAATTTTCAGTCGGTTTCAGGGCGATCGAATGTGAGAGAAATGTGCGATCGAATTTTTGTGTTGATTGCGGCGATCGAATTTTTGGGTTTTTGGGCGATCGGGTTTTTGAGTTGATGGGCGATCTAATTTGAAATCCTCGGCGGTTGAAATCCCGGCGGTTAGAAACCGCGTCTACACAAACGATGTCCGCCTACGCGGACGAAGAGGGTATTCGGAGATTGAAAATCATCGGGTGAAATCTTCAACCCGCCTTCGCGGGTTTTGTCTGTGTAGACGCGGTTTCAACCGCCGGGTTTTTGGGGTTTCAACCGCCTGGTTTTTGGTTTATGGGCGAGCGGGTTTTTTGTGGAGGGGCGATCGAATTTGAGAGAAATGTGCGATCGGGTTTTTGGGTTTATGTGCGATGGGATTTTTTGGCTTTATGGGCGATCGGGTTTTTTGTTGATCTGGCGATCGGGTTTTTTGTTGATCCGGCGATCGGGTTTTAATGATTGGTATAAAATAGAGAGTGAGAGCAATGAAGTGTGTAAATACCTGCTAAAGATGTTTTTCACGATACTGTCAAAGCTGCCTTACAAAAAGATGGATGGATAGTTATCCGTGAAAACTTTCGGGTGCAAGTCGATGACGAAGGTTTAGCAATGTTTATCGATTTGACCGCAGAAAAGTTAATCAGTGCAGAAAAAGCAGGTCGAAAAATAGCTGTGGAAGTCAAGAGCTTTCGAGAGCGATCGGATTTCTACCAGTTTCATGCAGCCCTCGGTCAATTTCTCAACTGTCGAGCGGCATTGAGAGATATTATGCCAGATTTGATTGTGTACTTAGCAGTTCCTTTAGAAACCTACAATGAATTATTTAGGTTAAAATTCATTCAAGGACGTGTGGAAGAATACGATATCAAGCTGATTATTTTTCGTCCCGATTCGGAGGAAATTGTCTTATGGAGAAATTAAACTATACTGAAGCGATCGACAAAATTCTGAACAACTTCTCAGACATGGTTGTACGAGAAGGAACAGAAGTTAAAATTATTCGCGATCGCGAAAGCGGTAATTACCTGGTTATTCTCGCAGGCTGGAACGACCAATTAAGAGTCTACGGCGTTTCAGTTCACATTGAGCTTAAAGATGATAAAATCTGGATTCAACAGGATAGGACAGATACAGGAATAGCTGAAGAATTGGTCGAATTCGGAGTCCCAAAAACTGATATCGTACTTGCTTTTAAGTCTGGTTTTACTAGAAAGTTTACCGAATACGCTGTTAGTTAAATGATTCATTCGGCGCTAGGGATGATCCTCATAGATACCAGCACGACTCACCGCAAAATCCGATACCCTAGGGACATTTACTCCCATGTTTTGAATGAACTCATCAGCCAATTCATCTAAAAGTATTTCAAACTCGCAATCGCTGATTTCTGCATCAGAATCACTTACGGTTGATAACAGGCTCGGCGCTGACTTCCAAGTTAGGAAATCAACAAAATTAAGAACAACTTCTCGTTGCGGTTTACCTAAATAACGCAGCTTACTTACAATGCTTTCAATTACAGCTTCCATACATTTATAGTTGAGCTTTAATTGTGATTAATTTCAGGGAATTATAGCAAAACTATCAAATTTTGTCAAATTTACCCAACTGCGGGAGAATGGGAAGGGATCTCGGCTTTTTGAGAAACGGGCGATCAGGTTTTTGTGTTGATTGGGGCGATCGGGTTTTTTGTGGATGGGCGATCGAATTTGAGAGAAATGTGCGATCGAATTTGATTTGTTAGTCCGTTAGTTTGTCCGCGCAGGGAAAGCCAGTTGGTTTGTCCGCGAGTCCGCCAGGGAATGAATTCCCTGTCTCATAGCGAAAGTCCTCTGAAAGAGGACTGAAGAGTTAGTTGATGCCTATCGGTTTGAGGCGAATCTTTAGTCGGTTTCAACCGACTTTAGCTATGAGACGGGGGTTTCAACCCCCGGCGGGCCGTGCTTTAGCTATGAGACGGGGGTTTCAACCCCCGGCGGGCTGTGTCACAAAGCACACAAATTTTCAGTCGGTTTCAGGGCGATCGAATTTGAGAGAAATGTGCGATCGGGCAATAAGTTGTTCACCAATAAGTGATTAATGGAAACCCGATTAGTGCGATCGTTACTTGTTTCTCGGATTCTATCAGGTTCAAAAAGATTGTGAGTAAAATAAACGGGGTTTGCGTCAGTTGTTTTTGTAAGTGAGTCTGGTAAAATGTTGGTAACATATTTTTTGCGATCGGCAATCGTGTAATAATTCTGCTGCCTATCTTTTTTTACCACAACACAGCTCAATCCTTACCCCGTCTGGATTTGGGGCGGGTTGTCACCCCCAGCACACTAACAATCCTATTTTTTAATAGTCGCTTGCAAATAAAGCAGCGGGTCTTCAGCAACCCAACCCAAACCCGAATTGTACCGAACTTCAAAATGCAAATGAGATGGCGTAATGTCCCGTTTTCCCGTCGTCCCCACAGTTCCCAAAACTTCTCCAGACTGCACTTTTTGACCGACTTTTACCGCAATATCTTTCAAATGAGCGTAGCGCGTTTGCTTCCCCGCTTCATGGTTCACCACCACTAAATTCCCGTAATCCCCCTGCGGCCCGGCAAAGGCGACAGTCCCTTCGCCCGCCGCCAAAACCTGCGTACCCTCCGACGCCAAAAAATCTACGCCGCTGTGGAAAAAAAATTCGCGCCGCGCCGGATGCAATTGCCGCCCGTAACGCAAAGCTTCCACTGCTGGCGCGGGCAGCGGAAATCCTTGCACCGATGGCGTTGCATCGGGATTGATAGAAGGCCCGATCGACCTATTCACCGCAGGCACAAACACCGTTTTCCCCAAAGGCCTGCACCCATTCGCCTCAAATAGCAAATCTGCGCGCACTTTGTAAGCTTCTGCCAGTTTTTGCCAATTCCAGCCTGCAGGCACTTCTACCTCGATGCCACTGTACGGAGGAATGACGATCGCACTTCCAGCAGATACTCCACCGCCCCGCAACATCGGATTTATCCCGATCAGCGCCCCAGGAATCACATTGTACTGCCGCGCGATGCTTTCTATTGTTTCGCCCTGGGCCACCGTGTGGCGGCGCAACCGAGACATAGCCGGACTCGGGCAATCGCGTGCGGGGTCGGGGTTTTCTACAGGTGCACCTGAAGGAAGATTTGCAGGTGGGATTTCGGTATTTGCCGCCGTTTTCTCAACGGGTGCGATCGACCAAATTAGTGCAAAAATCAGCGGAAATAAGGGTTTAAAAGTCATTATGTACATAAAAAAGTATTCATTTCGGACAGTTGACAATTTTAAAATCCTGTAAAATTGCATATTTACAAGCTCTAGCCACCCCCCAGACTGTAAATCCCAGGCTAAGCCAAGTTAGGATGAGAATTATTAGTTTGAGTCGCTCTTGGCAAATCCGGCAAAATTGCCTGTGATGCAAATGGGCGCCTGCCTGTTAACAGCTATGTTCTTGAGGAAGCGGTACGCCCCGCCCCGCTTCCTTCCCGTCGCCAAGACAAAAAAGCTTGATTCGGAACCTGTCTGCGGGGATGAGGTATTTAGCGGGAGTTATTAAATGAGTTTATCTTTTAAGCAAGCGACCCTTTATGTGACTCTGCTGTCAATCGGCGGAGGTATGGGATGGTTGGGAAATCGCTATCTGCAAGGCTCAAACAATCTGGAAACCGGATTGGTTTTGCCAGTAGTACGCCAGCAAATCCCCCCCTATCCCTCTCCTCCAGTTCTGGAAAATCGGGCGGTCGATCGCAGCAATCCCAATTTTATTGCTGAAGCAGCCGAAAAAGTCGGCCCGGCTGTAGTGCGGATTGACGCATCCAGCAAGGTGGCGAATCAAGTGCCGGAAGCTTTCAAAAATCCTTTGTTTCGTCGGTTTTTTGGGGAGAATTTGCCGCAGCCGGAAGAACGAGTCAAGAGAGGTACCGGTTCCGGGTTTATTCTCACTTCTGACGGCCGCATCGTTACTAATGCTCACGTTGTCTCCGGGACGGATACTGTCAAGGTGACGCTCAAAGACGGCCGCGAGTTTGAGGGTAAGGTGCAGGGAGTCGATCCGCTGACGGATGTGGCTGTGGTTAAAATTAATGCTAAGGAACTGCCGCAGGTGGCTTTGGGTCGATCGGACAATATTGTACCGGGACAGTGGGCGATCGCCATCGGCAATCCTTTAGGTCTCGACAATACCGTGACTGTGGGCATTATCAGCGCTACGGGTCGATCGAGTTCTCAAGTCGGCATCCCCGACAAGCGAGTTCGCTTCATCCAAACCGATGCTGCCATCAACCCCGGCAATTCTGGTGGCCCCCTGCTCAATGACCAAGGGGAAGTAATTGGCATCAATACCGCCATTCGCGCCGACGCTCAGGGCTTGGGATTTGCAATTCCGATCGAAACCGCCAAACGAGTTTCCGATCAGTTATTCGCCAAAGGTAAAGCCGAACATCCCTATCTCGGCATTCAAATGGTCAGCTTAACTGCCGCCACCAAGGCAGAACTCAACAAACAGCTCGATAATAATAAAATTACCCTCGATCAAGGCGTAGCCGTGGCGCGAGTCGTGGAAAATTCCCCCGCTCAAAAAGCCGACTTGCGCCCCGGAGATGTCATTCAAAAAGTTGACGGAATTGCGGTTAACACTCCCGGTGACGTGCAAGAACGGGTGGAAAACACTGCTGTGGGCAAAGAACTCGAACTGGAAATTAACCGTGTGGGTCAAGTTCAGAATATAAAAGTACGTCCGGGTGCTTTTCCCCTATCGGGTAGCTCCGCCGGTGGGTAATACCATTTGAGATTTTCGATTACAAAATTGGGAATGACTTACGGGATAAGGATTTGGAGCTTACCTACAGTTGCTTTCTTTTGGGAAACTGCTATTAGTTGCAAACGGTGGAGGATGAAAGATAAATCTCATGCTTTATAGTCCTGGATGCAACAACCGGGTTTTTTACCAAAATCCTTCGTGTAGGGCGAGGGATACCCGGTTAACAGCCCGGTTTCTTAATTCCCTGTGCCTCCATGATTCAGGATTATGGATTTTTCTGAACAACTTTCATCTTTCTGGCTTCCCCAACCCCTTGATTTTTTTACTTGTCTTTGGGCGAGTTTGGTTGAATCGAGCTGGTGCTTGCTAAATTTTCTTCTAGGTGCATCCTCTGCTCCATTTGCCTCAAAAAATAGCCTGTCATCATCGCTGAAGCTAGCAAACCTGCTAAGTTTTCGCGGTCAGTGGTAATTTCGACGTTAAAATTTTCTGAAGGCAAAACGCCGACCAGTCCTTGAACGTTATGAGAGATAATTTCTCTGATGTCGGGGCTGACGGACTTGGCGACGCGGGCTAGAACCTCCGGGGATTGGTGTTGGAGGTACTTCAGCAGTGGATTGACTGCGGTTTGTTGAGCATTGGATGTGTCAAAGTCAGGGTGAAAAACCATTTGGCGATTCTTAATTTCTGGCTGGTTACATTCTACTTCAAACTACTCATCATTGCTTGGGTACAAATTTGCCTGAAAGTCAATTTGCAATTGTTTTGGCAGTTGGTCTACTTGAAAGTACCGATGAAATTTCTCGGTAACTTGTAACCAATACGACCGTCCCTCAGCCGGCCGCCGTTTGCGGACGAAACCCATTTCTACAAGTTCCTGCACTTGTTGGTAAGCTCCTGAACCTCGCAAGTTAACTAAATCTGGCTGAGCGATGCCGCCTTTGAGGGCGATCGCAGCCAGCGTCCGCAAAGCTCCCACACCTAATTCTGGAGGTATTAAAGTTTGCATTAAACTGGCAAACTCTTCTCTGAGTTGCAGGCTGTATCCTGTGGGGGTTTCGACGACTTCTAATGCACTGTCGCGGTGGGACGAGTCAGACATGAGTTCGATGATGGCGTCTTCGGCTTCGGCTCGATCGCACTTGGCAATCTCGGCAATTTCTGCGATCGACACTGGCTGACCTTTTAGGTAAAGTATGGCTTCTATTGTTGTGGCTAAGCGAGTCATTTGGGAATTAGTAATTAGGAATGGGGACGTTGAAAGAAGAAGGAATAAGCAAAAAAGAAGAAGGAATCAGGAAAACAACAGTTATCCGTATTTCCGTAACTTCCGTGTCGTGAAGAATGAGAGTTAGGAATAAACATTCCCCTTACACAAATTATTAATAGTGTAGGTTAGGTTGAGAAACAAAACCTACACTATTAATTTTCTTTTTTTATATCAATCCGAGACGCAGGAATATATAACGTTTCTAGCTCTCCTGAGCTTATGGTAAAATATATCAACCAATACAGATGACGGGGCTAGTACCGATTTTTGGTAAAAAAAATATGGGGTCAGTCTTGTTAAGAAGCCCCATCAGTTAAAAATGTTACCTCAATCATACCAAATTTGTTTCCAACACCAGCTCAAAAACACCGAATACTTGACTGTGACTATTTTAGTTTTTCTGCTCCCAACCCATAAACAAGTGAGTATTGAGTTATTGGCGAAATTGATGCCATACCCAATCATGTTTGAGAGCAGACGACGTTCTATTCAACGGTTTCTCAAGCTACCTATCCTCAAGATAGAAAAGCTTTGGTTTCATCTGCTTAAATATATCTGGAGAACTCAATTTAAAAAGAAACAAGAGTTGAAGGTCGCCATTGATAGAACGCAGTGGCGAGATAAAAATATGTTGATGATTAGCCTGATTGGGGACAAGAGAGCTTTACCGTTGTAGTAGCAGATATTGCCTTCGCTGTGCCTGTAGCAACATCCGAGAACAACAAAGCTTAATCTGCCCCATTCTTGGTCTGCTAAAAAAATATAAAATGGTCCTTTTAGGAAACGCCTGAATTTGCAAGCGTTAAGCTGGCAAGTGGGCTGTGTGAAAATAACATAAGGTTTGTTTTGAGAGTAAAACAGGGACGCTATATTCAAGAAGAAGGAGAGGAATTTAAGCGGTTGAGTGAGTGTGGTTTAGTAGCAGGTACGAGCTTTTATGTGACAGGAGTTAAAATCAGCAGCAAGGATTTGGCTGTTTTGATGTCGCTGGTTATGGGCAACGAAAATATCGAAATAGTGGCGAAGATGAAGACTGGTATTTACTCACCAATATCGCGAAATTGAAACAAGCTGTAACAGCGTTTAAATGTCGCAGTGGTATCGAAGCAATGTTTAAGGATTGTAAAACAGGAGGCTATAATCTTGAAAAAAGTTACCCTGGTGACGACCGCCTCAAAACTTTAATATTATAAAACTTTAATATTTTTAATAGCTTTAGCTTATAGTTGCTTATAGTTGTGCGATTTTACAAGGACACAAGCTCAAGCTTATGGGAATTCCTACATACATCGGTCGCCTTACGGTCGTCGAGGCGATCGCAACGCCGTCATAGTAGCTTTTGAATTGGATTATACGGTCAATCGTGGGCGCAGCGAAGCGGAGGGAGTAGGGAGGGAGCTTTGCCATGCACCCATTGCGGAATTGATGAAAATTAGACGCAATCATATCCTCTTCCCTCAGATTAGCAACCCGGACTTCTAACAACGGAAAAAGGAATAGTATCCCAGTGATGCCAGTGCGTCTGTGTAGAGACGGAAAAAAAATAAGGGTAAAAAACCCTGAAGACTGCAGAGAATTAAGTCATCATCAT
>NZ_JAUBOZ010000044.1:0-63315 GCF_036700475.1 Microcoleus sp. T2B6
GCATAGGGCATAGGGCATAGGGCATAGGGCATAGGGCATAGGGCATAGGGCATAGGGCATAGGGCATAGGGCATAGGCATAGGACTCACCCCATACCTCACCACGCTTGAGAACCGCTATAAATGTTATCGAAAGTATTAATTTTTGGGCAATTTATGATAATTTAATTTCCTGGTGAGATCGGGATTTGTTGTGGTTGGGTGGAGATTTGCTCAATCAACTGCAGGCCTTCCGGGTTCACCAATAACCCCAAAATCGATCGCCACTAGCCGACGATAGCCGATCGAGTGTGGGCAGATCGTGAAATTAGCCAAAAGTTGCGAGTAGAATGGTGCAAGAGCCGATCGCTCGATCGTAGTGCACAGCGAAATATGACCCCACCGCCGCCGCCCCGCAAACCTCAAACCGTCTTGGGTGCGATTACCCAAGCAGTCCAGACTATTGCTAAGGTTAATTTTAACCAGCTAGCGCTGAAACCTAATGCCAAAGTACCCGAACTGTGGGTGCAGGATGCGGGTGCAGCTAAAGCTGAGGTTTATCCGCTGTTGGGCGATCGATATTTGTTAGGTCGATCGTCCAAATCTTCAGATATTGTAGTTCGCAATCCCGTTGTCAGTCACGTACACTTATCCCTGTCGCGGGATAGTCGGCGGCGGACTCCTTTTGTCATCAAAGATGAAGACTCCACAAACGGCATTTACAATGGCAAAAGGCGAGTTAAAAGTATGTCCCTGCGTCACGGAGACGTGTTCACTTTAGGGCCGCCGGAACTAGCCGCCGCTGTTAGAATTCAATTCGTATATCCGCCGCCTTGGTATTTGGAACTTGTGCGTTACAGCTTTTACGGCGTCAGCGGAATCACCGCTTTGATTGCCGTGTTGGTAGGCATGGAATCCACAAAGTTTCAAGTGCGGCCTCTGCCGAGAAGTATCAATGGCCCCGTGATTGTTTACGCCCGCGACGGGCAAACTCCACTGCGTCCTCCTCAGAATAACGCTCACTTAGAATTAAAGCGATTGCAGGATTTTTCGCCTTATTTATCCAAGGCGGTACTTGCTTCGGAAGACAGCCGCTACAATTGGCATTTGGGGGTAGATCCGATCGGAGTTTTGCGCGCGCTTTTGACCAATGTTCGCGGGGGAGGAATTCGCGAAGGCGGGAGCACTGTGACGCAGCAGTTAGCGAGGAGTTTGTTTCGAGATTATGTGGGAACTCAAGATTCGGCAGGGCGCAAGTTACGGGAAGCTGTAGTTGCCTTGAAACTGGAGAATTATTACAGCAAAGATGAACTGTTGCTGACTTATTTGAATCGCGTCTTTTTGGGAATTGACCTTTACGGTTTTGAGGATGCGGCTCGGTTTTATTTTGGCAAGTCTGCGAAGGATTTAACTTTGTCAGAGGCGGCAACTTTGGCGGGCATTTTGCCGGCGCCAAACAGTTTTAATCCGATTCAAAATTATCAGTTGGCGGTACAGTATCGCGATCGAGTGATCGAACGGATGCGGGCCCTGGGGACGATTTCTCAGGAAGAAGCCGATCGCGCGAGGCGATCGCGAATTGAGATTAATCCCAAAGCACGCCAATATCTGCAAAGTACGATCGCTCCTTATTTCTACAGTTATGTATTTGACGAATTAGAGTTTTTGCTGGGGGAGCAGTTAGCCAGAGAAGGCAATTTTATTGTAGAAACAGGTTTGAATCCCGGCCTGCAAAAAGTGGCTGAAGCTTCCCTCAGAAATGCTGTTGAAAATGCCGGAGCAAGTGCTGGCTTTTCTCAAGGAGCCGTGGTAACTCTCAATAGTACAACCGGGGAAGTCTTAGCTTTAGTTGGGGGCGTAGATTACTTGAAAAGTCAGTTTAATCGGGCTACCCAAGCTTTGAGACAGCCCGGTTCTACATTTAAGATTTTCAGCTATGCAGCCGCCCTGGAACGGGGAATCTCACCCGATAAAACTTATTCTTGCGCGCCCCTTTCTTGGGGCGGACAAAGTTACAGCGGCTGCGAAAGAACCAGCGGTAATGCTGATATGTATCGGGGTTTAGCACAGTCGGAAAATGCAATTGCGTTGAGAATAGCACAAGATGTCGGTTTAGACAATGTAGTGGGAATGGCCAGACGTTTGGGAATTACTTCGGAACTGCGTTCTAACCCTGGTTTAGTATTAGGTGAAAGTGAAGTTAATGTATTGCAATTAACGGGCGCTTTCGGGGTTTTGGCCAATCGGGGTTTGGGAAATCGCCCCCACGTAATTAAGCGAATTATTGACAGCAGCGATTGCAAAGATCGAAATGATTTTAAGAGTTGCCGGGTGATTTATGAGTATCAAAAAGATGGCATTGCCAATCGGCAGTTAGTTTCGGAAGCCGTAGCGGATACGATGACTGATATGCTGCAAGGTGTGGTGCGGGGAGGTACGGGTAGCAGTGCTGCTTTGGGGTTGGGAGAAGCTGGAAAAACAGGTACGACTAATGATAATAGAGATTTGTGGTTTGTCGGTTATATTCCGAGTCAGCAACTGGTGACTGGAGTTTGGTTGGGAAATGATGATAATTCTCCGACTGGGGGAGGTAGTTCAAATGCCGCTCAGTTGTGGGGGGAATATATGCGGCAGGTGGCGCGTTAAGTCATTAGTCATTAGTTTGGTAGGGTGCGTCGCTGCGATATCTTAGATAAAACTTGCAGATTTATAGATGGCGACGCACCTTACAGGGGATCTCGTAATATTGTGTGTATCACATATACCAAATCCGGGTAACATATCCCCTTTATTAGTGGTAGGGTGCGTCGCAGGGCAATAGTCGCCATCCGCAGGATCTACTGGTGGCGACGCACCCTACGCCTGAGAAATGATAAAAGGGTTCCTTACGCCCCGGATTTGATATAAGGTGCGTAGCGCGCACCCTACGAGGATTTAGGGGCAATTTCCCCGCTTATTCTACAGTCTGAGAAACAGGCCGACAGCCAGACAATATCGAGTGCAAATTGACAACATTTCCGATGACCGCGATCGCAGGTGCTGCAAATCCGACCGCCTCAACTTGCTCTACAATACTACCCAAAGTTCCGATCAATTCTTCTTGTTCCGGCCGCGTTCCCCAGCGCACTAATGCTATGGGCGTTTCTGCACTTAATTCTGCTGCTGTTAACTGGCCGATAATGTAAGGCAAATTGTGGATTCCCATGTATACTACAATGGTTTCGGAGCCGCGGGCGATCGCCTGCCAATTTACTTCCGGTCGATATTTTCCCGCTGATTCGTGGCCGGTGACAAAGGTGACAGAGGAACTGTACGATCGGTGTGTTAAAGGAATTCCCGCATAAGCAGGGGCCGCAATCCCAGAAGTTACACCGGGGACGACTTCTACTGAAACTCCAGCTTTTACCAACTCTTCCATTTCTTCGCCGCCGCGGCCGAAGATAAACGGATCACCGCCTTTGAGACGAACTACGATCGCATTATCTCCAGCTTTTTCTATCATTAACTGAGTTGTTTCGTCCTGCATTAACGAGTGACGCCCTTTGCGTTTTCCGGCATCAATTCGTTCTGCTTCGGGGTTGATTGCTGCCAAAATTTGAGGGCTGACTAAAGCGTCGTAAATCACCACATCCGCACACTCTAACAAAGCTTTTCCCTTCAAAGTCATCAAACCCGGATCTCCCGGCCCCGCACCTACTAAATACACTTTTCCTAAAGACATTTTTCTTTCTTCCTTTACCTCTTCTGTGCCTCTGCGGTTCATTTTTGAATTAAATCCCTAATTAAGTCTGCTAATTGTACACTTGGGCCTAGAGGATTTGCGAGATGAAGTTCCGCCGCAGGAAATTGCTGCTTTAGCTGTGCGACATTTTTGGCGATCGCATCTGTAATTCCTCCATTAAATAAGAAGTATGGCACAATTCCTATTTGCTGCTGTCCACCACGAACCAAACTGTCAATTTGTTCTGACAAACTCGGCTTTACCGACCAATAAGCGGTCTGTACACCGAGTTTGCTGGCGATTTTCTCAACAGTCGAGTTACCTCCGGGCCGACGGCTGCCGTGAGATAATAAAATCCATTTTGGCAATAGCAGATTGGGGAGAAAAGCCACCTCTTCCATCTGACTTTTCACCAATTTTGTTAAGCCTGCTTCCTGAGAACCTAAATGCGGGCGCAATTCAATTTTTAGCTTGTCACCAAAAGTTTGTTGGGCAATTTCCACCTCGGCCGGTATGTCTTCGGCGACGTGAACTCCCGGCAATAAAAATACAGGCAGTATTTGCAATTCTGTCAGTCCCAGGGACAGTGTACGTTCGCCAAAACTGCAAATTTGTTCGTGCAGCGGTGCGGGGCCGAGTTCTAAGGTGGCGGTTGCTACTGCGGGGAATGAGTCAGCCAATTTTTGAGACAGCAGTTGACCTAGGTTTTCCAAAGCTAGTTGGGGTCTGGGGTCACGGCTGCCGTGAGAGACTAATAAATATGTCGATCGCAATTTCAATATGGATTTGATGTTAATGTTCGAGCCGGATTTCAAATAATTATAACACCGTTGGGCGCGTGACTTGAAAAATACTCAACCCTCAACCTGAAGCTTGCGAGTCACGCACCTCGGGAGCATCTCACTTATGCAGCCCTCCGCTAGAAATTGGAGCCAGGAGTCAGGAGTCAGGAGTCAGGAGGAAAGAAGAAGAAGGAAGAAGAAGAAGGAAGAAGGAAGGAGGAAGAAGGAAGGAGCCATAATAAGTGTTTTTACAAATATGAGATGCTCCCCACACCTCTAACAACTAAAGCAAAGTACCCGGCTTGGAAATTAATCAACACAGGGCTTAAATCTTCTAAGCCGCGCACCTTACAAAAGAAGGTGCGCGGCTTAAAAATTACTTACTAGAGGGCTTAAATCTTCTAAGCCACACATCCTAAACAAATCTCAAATTAAGCTTTGGGAGCGGGATCGGCAATGTATTGGAAAGTAGGTTCCGAGTTCCAAGGCCCGCGTTCATCCTTGCCATTTGTGGACAAGTTAAAGTAGAGATCCACAGTGGAATCGGGCGGAATATTGCCGAACATCGGATCGGTGAGTTTGCCCAGCGCTTCCAGAGCTTTCATGAACATTTGAGTGTGAGAAATTTCGCGAGTCAGCAGAAACTGCAACGTCTTTTTCGTTCCCATATCCGGTGCTAGTTTAATCAACTCTTCGTAGGTTTGGCGGGCTCCTGCTTCCGCACCGATATTAGCACGCAAATCGCGCACCACATCGCCGCCTTCGTTGACATAAGCTGCCGTCCAAGCTTGACCTTGGCTGTCCAACAAGTGTGGGCCTACGCCACGCACCGCAAACAAAGTGCTTTTGTAAGCTTCTGTTTGGTCAACGTTTTTGGTGTGCATTTCTATGAGTTGACCCACCATTTCTAAGTGGCTGAATTCTTCTATTGCAATATCTTGGAGCATATCCTTAATCCCTGCATCTTCACAGTGAAAGGACTGCACCCAGTATTGCAGAGCTGCTGTCAGTTCTCCGGTTGCTCCGCCAAACTGTTCTAGCAGCAATTGGGCAAAACGGGGGTTGGCTTCGTCTACAGTCACCGCAGCCATTAATTGTTTTTTGTGAAAAAACATGGATTGATACCTCTCTTTAATTCTGTTGTTACAGTCTCAGGATCGCAGACTTGTAGCTGTGTTCACCTTCAGCATCCATTGTGCGACAATCGATCGCACCGAGCCTCGGTCGATGGATACATCTAGCTCGACAAATTTCTCTGCTTTCAGGTAGAGTTTAAATATGAAATTTTACTTAGTGAGTCGGTAGACCAAATTACAATTTACAAGCAGGATTATTGTCGCACTCGGTTAATTTTGCTGACAGGGCATCGAGGTGTCGCAGCCACTGAATGCCGCCAACCCAACTGCGAGAGGGGAGGTGTCCGATTGGTGCTTGCTGACTAAATTTAATCTGCCCTAAAGTAGTAGCAGAATTGTAGGTTTGCCAGTTGACCCGATCGCAAAATCTGATATAGTCTCCCTTAACGCTTTCGTAAATTTGTTTTTGGACGCTGAAGCCAAACCGACCTTGACTGTAGTGCAACCAAAGGCGATCGACTGTTTGCAAATCTTCGCAGGGTAGCTGGTAAATTTGGCTAATTTCTAGCTGAGTTCCCGGTTGCTGGGAAAGAGATTGACACATCAAGCCCCAAGTTTCGCGATCGGCTTCTTTCCACTTTTTGTTTGACAAAAAATCTCGCAGTTTGGTATAATTAATTCCCCGTGCAGAAATCATGGTCTGATCGAGATTGGAAGTAACAGATAAGGGAAAAGTTTCTGCGGAATTGGCTACGGCATTTGTGGGTAAAATCGGAGAATCAGGAGTTGGTAGCGCGCTGATATCGGCCGAGTTGTCGCTATTATTAAGAGCAGGAGCGATGATCGGCTTTTTGGGCGAAAGCAAATGTTGATGGCGAATATCTAAAGCTGCTGTGATATCTTGCAAAACTTCCGTAGCAAAACTGTAACGCTGAGTGAGACGAGTTTGCAGCAATTTATCTAAAATTTCACCTAACTCGTCGCTAATACTCGTGGCTTTGGGAAGAAACTCGCGCCACCACCAACGCTCGTTGTTGCAGTCGTACATATCCAAGGGAGGAACTTGCGTCATTAGGCGAATGCAAGTAACCCCTAAACTGTAAAGGTCGCTAGCAGGAAATACTTTGCCGCGCATTTGTTCGGGAGCTACATAATCTTGACTGCCGATGAGCGTTGCTGAACGGAGTATCGCTGAATCAGTCAGGAGTTTGGCAATGCCGAAATCGATCAATACGAGTTTGTTGTCTGACTGTCGGCGGATAATATTTTCGGGTTTGATGTCGCGGTGAATTACGCGCTTGTCGTGGATAAATTGCAGCACGGGCAATAAGTCTTGCAGCACTTGCCAAATTTGCTCTTCATCGTATACACTCTTGTCTAATTCTTGTTTAAGAGTCGCTCCCTCTATAAACTCTTGAACTAAATAAATATGACCTTCTTGTTCAAAGCAGGCTAATAATGTGGGGATTTGCGGGTGTTTTCCTAGTTCGTCTAAACGGACGGCTTCTTGGCGAAATAATTCAACGGCTTTGTTGAAAATTTCGGGGTCACGGTCGTAAAAATAAAATTGCTTGACTGCACAGCGCGGTACAGATGGGATGTCTTGATCAATTGCTAGGAAAGTTTTACCAAATCCGCCTCTACCTAAAAGTTCAATCGGGCGATATCGCTGTCTCAGCAACAGGTTAAAGCCGCAGTTTAAGCAAAATTTGGCGGTGTGGGAGTTTTGAGGATTTTGACATTCTGGGTTGATACAGTAGCTCATATCGATTTTAGATTTTAGATTTTAGATTTTGGATTGCGGAGAAGAGTTTTTTTTAAACGAACCGCGAAGACGCGAAGCGGCGCGAAGGAATAGGGAAGAGAGAAGAGACAGAAGAGAGAGGGTTCATAACTGTCCCGCTTCTGGCGTTGTATTTTTCGGGCTGGACACCCCACAAGCATTTCATCTGAGATGTTGCACCATTCTCAATCAGGCTTTTAGGGGCGGGCTAGAAGAGCCCACCCTAAAAGAAATTCATTCTTTGTGGAACAGGCCGGAAAGCCTGTTCTTAAAAATGGTGCCAGAGGTGAGTTTTACCAAACTGGACTTTAGATGCGCCTGGGCTGATAAGGCTATTTTAATGCGCTGGATCGAATCGGGACGCTGCCAGAGCTGCCGAACCCACGCCGCATAAGTGCTGAGGGCGAGATAATTGCCGATCGCACAGGCCGATCGCGCGGAGCGAAAATTGTGCTATAGTCTTACTGTGCTTGGAACTTGAGGCACCATCGATCTGTCCGGTTCAGGGACGCTCAGAAATATTTCAAAATATTTTTGCCTTACCCCTAGACTTGTGCTGAGATATGATGCTATAGTTAAAACAGATACGGCGAGCGTAGCCAAGTGGTTAAGGCAGTGGTTTGTGGTACCACCATTCGTGGGTTCAAGTCCCATCGTTCGCCCTTTTGATTCTCAACTGTTTAATTCGATCGCCTCCGGGTGGGCTTCGGCACACCTTAATCTTTGGGATTTAGCGGTTCTGTCGGCATCATTTGTGTCAACTTAACGTTAAAAGTAGTATGGGTCTGCTGTTTGACAGTTAGGGAGCGATCCCCCCTAACCCCCCTTAATAAGGGGGGGACAAGAGCGTACTCAAAGTCAACCCCTACTCCCCTTATTAAGGGGGATTTAGGGGGATCTAGACTCAGCGAAAAGCGAGATTTCTCAGGGGTTTCAGGCTGGTTATTGACACCAATGTGTCGGTACAAGTTCCGATGTGCTAATCTTAAATCCAATCTAAAATCTAAAATCTAAAATCTAAAATCTAAATATGCCATCTTTAGTAACAGAAGATTGGGGATATAAATTTAGTGGCGATCGCACAATTAATAAGTTTATTCGGGATATAGAAGGAGAAGCGGCTTTAGGGAAATATTGCGATTGGGAATGCAGAGAACGTGCGGAAATTCTGATGTCGGAGATAGCTGGCAAATCCCACAATCTTTTCTACGTGCGTCGCCAAAAGGTAAATGAGAGATTTTCGGAAGAAGAAATCTGGGAATTGCTGCTTGCTACGGATGGAGATGATTTTGAATTACCTCAATTGTTGCAAAAAGCCGATCGCACTTTGCGGTTGTTAGCAACTGTACGCTGTGAAGACGGAATTGGCGGTTTAAAACTGCTGGATGCTGGTTTGGTGGCGGTTCCCAGAGGGAGGAAAGATGGGTATTCTTTGCCGGTTCAGTTGCGACTTTTGGCTAACAGTAGAGCGCCAATTCCTGTAAAGTCGATCGCCCGCGTCCAACAAATGCCATTTTGGGACGACAGACACATACCAACTACGGAACAACTAAAAGTTTGGCATACTTTTTTAAATGTGGAAAAACGCATCGCCGAAGCGCGTCAATTTTGTGTACCTTTCCGAGGACACAATTACGGTTCCGGCTTCAAAATCGTCACTTTTGAAATTGAGCGTAATTCCGCAACTCTTGATGGCTATGAGGAAAATCCCTTAGAATTGGGCGACTTTCGCGAAAGGCTGAAAAAAGCCAGAAATGAAGAAATTATCCTGTTTGATTCGCCGCCCGGAAGCAGAAGCAGCCGCGATGGAGAGACATTAGGCAGCATCGCCGAAATAGACTTTGAACATGGTAAATTACGGATTAAGTTAGATGTTGATTTAGGATCTCGCATGGCGGGCGGCAGATATCAAATGCCCAAACAAGGATTCTTGTATTTTGAGGCGGCGGGCGATATCAGTCAGATTGAACGTAAGAAAAAAGCTTTAAAAATGCTGACAGATGGCCGCGCTCAAAATCCCTATTTGAGTGAGTTTTTATTCGACTCTTCTCAGGCGAGAATGCCCGAAAAAATGATTAAATTGGATCGGGAAAACTTATTAAATCGCAATGCTAATGACGATCAACTGGCCGCCGTAGAAACGGTGCTTTCGGCGCGGGATTTAATTTTGATTCAAGGCCCGCCGGGAACGGGCAAAACGACTGTGATTGCGGAGATTTGCTATCAAATTGCCCGTCAGGGTGGCAAAACGCTCATTGCTTCCCAAGCAAATTTGGCTGTAGACAATGCTTTGAGTCGGTTAGTTCACAATCCGGCGATTCGGGCTTTGCGGAAGGGAAAAGCTCATAAGGTGCAGGAAGAAGGGCAGCCGTTTTTGGAGGAAAATGCGATCGGCACTTGGCTGCAAAATACGGCGACTGACTGCGAACAAAAGCTCTCGCAGCGCCTGACTAATGTCAAATCTTTGCGGCAGTTGGTGGCAGACTCAGAGCGATTTACCGCCTACTGTGCCGCAGAGAGAGATTTTTTTAATGAATTAAAACACCTGCACGACAGTAAAGCAAATATTGAGGAAAAGTGCAACCAGCAAGCAGCAGATTATGAACGGAATTTAACCGACAAAAGCGAGCTTGAATCTCTAGTTAGTGGGTTAGAAAATCTGCTGGATGCGCCTAATGTCAACTGGGAATCTCCCGAAGTTGCCGAGTTTATGCCCCGACTAAAACCCTATTCAGAAGGCAATGTTTTAGTAGAAAACTTTATGGCAAATGTGCGGATTGCCGCTAGCCATGCTATTCAAATAGGCTTCGATCGCCCTGCTTGCGGCGCGTTTGGGATTGCTGTTTGGCTGCAGGAAACTGTAGCGGCGCAAATATCGGAATTTAAGACGGCATTCGATCGCGCTGATGATATTTGTCACGCTATGTCAACGGTTGCAGAGTCGTTGCGGGTGTCGCGGCAGATGTCTGAGGCTGTGAATCAACTCGAATTGGGCGATCGGCAAAATCAGATACACCGCCAAAATCTCGAACAGAAAATCAAGAATTTGGAACTGCGAAAAGCGGAAATTGCAGCCGTTGTCGTCGCTGTTGCACAGTGGATTGAGACGGCTGATACGGGGCTCTATGAAGTTGTGAAAACTTGCTGGGAAACGGGCGCAATGCTGACGGATGATATGGTAGAATTGCCCGCAGGATTGCTGAAAATTGCCCGATCGCTCAAATTGCCGATCGTGCCGCCCAAATGCAAAATCAATTTGCCCGATTTGGATCGGTTGCAAAAGGCGATATCCCACGAAGAAACCGCAGGTTTTAAGGATCTACAAGGGCAACAGTTCCGGTTTAGCGAGTTTCTGCACCTAAATTTGAGTCAAACGCCGATCGTGCTCTCTGCGGGCGATCGAACACAGTGGCAGCAACTAGCCAAAGACTTCGCCAGCTACTCCCAAGTCAGCCAAAGTCAGCGCAAATTTATCATCGAAAAAGCTCGCACTTTCTTAGGTAGCATTCAACAATTTTACAGTCAATCCTTGCAGCCAAATCAGATCCAGGCTACCTTCGATCGCCTAGTCAAAGAATTGCTGCACAGTATCCTCGCCAATGCGCGTCAGTGCGTGGTTCCCCTGAAAACCGAAACCGAACAGCAGCTTATCAAACAGCAACAATTATTAGATAAAATCGGTCAAACCTTGAGCCAGCAGCAAATAGCCGCCGCTAAACTTCAGGTAGAAACAGCGCAGCAAGAGGCAAACTTAAAAATTAGCGAAGTTACTAATTTATTGCAAGCAATTGTCCAACAGCCAAACGTCCCTGAAAAATTGCGAATTTTAGCCGAACAATATCTCGCCCAAAAATCGAATATTTGGGAGCAACCGCAGCAGTTTGTCAAGCAAGTTGAGGCTTGGAAAGCCAGCCTGATTCAGCTTGAAAAATCAATTGCTGACTTAGATCCTTTTGGGGTTTTGGAGACTATCAAAAATAGTCTTGACGAGCATTTATCCCCGCTGCAAACTGCGGCTGCAACTTCGCAGCAGCAACTCGCCGAACTTCAAGCAGAGTTGAGCGAAATTAACGCTCAACTGCAACAGCAGCAACCGACAGCAGCATTACTTGTCGAAAGAAATTGGTGGGAGTCAGCATGGCAAACTATCCCGACTCAATATCAGCCAGAAGTTCCGAATACAGGATTATTCACCGTAGCTTTTTTGAACAAAATTAAGCGTTTATTCAAAACTTGGCAGAGGAAATTAGAACAAGAAGAAACAGCGCTAAATCGTTCTCAAACCTTTGTGACAGATTGGATTCAAAAACTCCGCAATCCATCAGAAAAAGACCGCAACGATTTAAAGCAAATTTATATTGACAATGCCAACGTTATCGGCATTACTTGCGTGCAAGCTGCCAGTTTCGATTTTACTAAAAACTTTCCCAGCTTTGATGCAGTCATCATTGACGAAGTTAGCAAATGCACTCCCCCAGAGTTGTTAATCCCCGCTTTGAAAGGTAGAAAGTTAGTATTAGTGGGCGATCATCGGCAATTGCCGCCGATGTTTAATCAAAGTACGATCGACGATATTGCCGAAGACATCGGTTGTACCGGAGACGAATTAAGTTTTATCAAAGAATCTTTGTTCAAAGTATTGTTTGAAACTGCCAGCGAAAGCATCAAAAAAATGCTGACAACTCAATACCGAATGCACCCGCAAATTATGGGCGCCATCAATCAGTTTTACCAGCAAAAACTCAACTGTGGCATTCAGGAAGCAGACACCAAACGCGCCCACAACCTCGCAGGTAGAATCATTCAAGAAAATAATCACATTCTCTGGGTGAAAACGCCCGTGGCACAAGGGTTTGAAGAGGAAAAACAGGGTACTTCGCGGTTGAATGTCAAGGAGATTGATGCGATCGAGCGTTTGTGCGAACAAATGGAGATAGCTTGGCAGCCCAAAGTTGCCGACGGTGAACCACCGAAAGAAATCGGAATTATCACTTTTTATGCTGCTCAATTAAATGCAATTAAAGACAGAATCGAAGGCGATAGATTCCCTGCTTTGAGTATCCGCACTGGTACGGTTGACATATTTCAAGGCATGGAAAGGCCTGTAATTATTGTCAGCACAGTGTGCAATAATGTTAGGGGCGATATTGGATTTGCTAAGGAACCGGAACGGGTGAATGTGGCATTTTCCCGCGCTCAAGAATTGCTGGTAGTTGTCGGCTGCCACGATTTATTTACCCAACAAACAGGTACAGTGGGAAAAATGTATCAGGAAGTTTCAAAAACGGTGCGTCACTGCGGAGGTTTTGTAGATGTTTCTAGCGTCCTCAACTAAACCAATAGACTCGAATTTAAGTTCGCTAGCCGAACAAATTGAGCAACAAAATCCGGGTTTGTCTGTGTTGGCGGCGCGTCAATTCCGCTTCGCCATCCGCCAAACTCCGCTGGAGGTGGCGATTAGCGAACCGCGCGAGTTTAACGTGTTGGAAGAGTTCATTTTGCGGGCGGGTGTTGAGTTTGAACCTGCACCAACTTTGAAGGAATTGGCGGATTTGCTGGGGTTGGACGAGATTTTTGTGAAGACTACGGTGGCGACTCTGGTTAGTTTGGAAAGCTTGGAGGTGGCTGAAAATGGGCAAATTGCGATCGCCCCGCAAGGTAGAGATTTTTTCGCTAAAGGTGCGGTTAGTCGATCGCAAATTCAATCACTTTATGCCATTTCCGATCCGCTGAATCAAACTCTTACCTTTAAATTCGATGCTTTAGCGGCCGAATCGGTCAACTTGCCAGATTTAGCAGATTTAGTATCGCTCGAACATAAAATTACTGACCTTGCGGATTTAAGTATAGCAGAAATCCAGCCGTTAATTCAAGCTTCCGGCTTAGGAATTCACGTCCCCGAAAACGGCAAAATTGTGTCTGAGTGCGCTGTCATCGGCGACGATTTAGATATTTGGCAAACAGTCTCGATTTTTGTGTTGTTAGATGCGATCGAAAATAAAACTACTATTCAAGTTCGACAGGGAAAGCAAATATTAGAAACCGCATCAAACTTGCTAAACGAACTTGAATCCCAGCAAAAACTTTCCTTAAATGACTTGTGTAAAGTAACCCCAGACAGCGCACAGCAAGAATCAGAGACAATCCCCGTTCCGAAAAATCGGAAACCAGCCTCTAAGAAGAAACGCAAGGAAACAGAGTCAGGAAACAAGTAATATGAGGACTTTAGTCCTAATTAACTTAAAAATTGAAACTATTTATACAATTAGTATTGTACCGATTGACAATATACCGCGATTTCGGTATAATTAATAGTTATTTGCAATCGCGCTGAGAATTTGTTTGTGTCTGCCAAAGATACTTTCCACGAATCCGTAAAACGGGCACTTGAAAAAGAACAGTGGGTGATTACTGCCGATCCACTAAAGTTTAAGTTTGGCAATATTAAATTTCAGGTCGATTTGGGAGCTGAAAGGTTAGTCGCAGCGGAGCGAGGAGGGGAGAAAATTGCAGTCGAAATCAAAAGCTTCCTAAATCCCTCTGCAATTACAGACTTTTATGCTGCATTGGGACAATTTCTCAGTTATCGGCTGGGCCTGGCATCGGTTGAACCTAATCGGAAATTGTATTTGGCAGTACCCATTGACGTGTATCAAACATTTTTTCAGTCTCAGTTTACTCAAACTGCGGTACAAGAGTATCAGGTGTTGCTAATCGTATACGATCAAAAAAATGAGGTGATTGTGCAATGGACAAGCTAGCTCAATATCGTCAATATGTTCAGACATTAATGAGCCGTTATGCCGAAGAAGATGTTTCTGATGATGAAGTCGAAGTGCAACTTATCTGCGACACAGAACGAGATCATTATCAGTGGATGAATGTCGGCTGGGAACACTTAACCCGGATTTATCAAACCTTCATTCACATTGACATCAAAGATGGAAAAATCTGGCTTCAGCAAAATTTGACAGAGCAAAATCCTGCGGAGGAATTAGTTGCAATGGGAGTACCGAGAGAGGATATTGTTTTGGGATTGCAACCCCCATATAAACGACCGTATACTGATTACGGTGTAGCGTAAACAGTTGACAGTTGACAGTTGACAGTTGACAGTTGACAAATGTCCACTTAATATAGGGTCAGTCTCTTTAGAAAACACCAATTATTTTGTACTTCCTCCTGTGACGTACTATTATCATGTAGGGTGAGTCACTTGGGAAAATCCCAATTATTTTGCATTCGCTTCCGTGACGCACCCTACAATAATCCTACTAAGCCTTGACGCATTTCAGCATCCGTAAAGTAGCCGCCGCGTAATTGCGCTTTGCAGAATTCTCGAAAACAAACCGAGCCCATTTCGTTAATAGCAGCAGCAACAGAACAATAAGAAGACATTTGAGTAATAATAGAAGCAGCCCAATAATTCTGAATGTCTGAAAAAGTTTTAGACGGCTCTTTAGCAACTAAATTCGGCTGCATTCCCGCCGACAAACCAAATTCCGCCGCTCGACGGCGCACCGCACTCAATTCAGCGCGAGTGACGGGCTGCGTAGGTTTAAAAGTTCCATCTTGATAGCCACTAACTATCTTGTTGTCCCGCGCCAAGAGAACTTTTCCCGCACTCCAGCGGGAAATATCAACTTCGCTAAATGGACGGATAGAAATATGGCTAGGAAATGTGATATTAGCGCCTTGTATTCATTTCAAAGATTCCCAAACTAAAGATACCAATTGCTCTCTGGTAACAGCAAGTTGCGGTCGAAAGCTATTGAAGAGTAGATATCATCGGTAGCTATCTCCGAATGGTACAAAAGCCAGTATTGCCTACGGTATTGGTATTTCCTGCGGTATGGGCTGCGGTATTGGCTGCGGTATTGGCTGCGGTATTGGTATTGGTATTGGCTGCGGTAATGGCTGCGGTAATTGCTGCGGTAAGGGCTGCGGTATGGGCTGCGGTATTGCTTCGGTATTGCCTCCGGTATTGCCTCCGGTATTGCCTCCGGTATTGCCAATTTCTCCCGGTGCGGGTTCATTGGTAGTGAAATAAAAGTGACCTAATGTGCGGCCTTGATAAGCTCTTTTACTCAAGCGCCAAGCAGGATCGAGAGTAATTTTCATGAATTCGTTAAGATCGCCATTTGTGCGACCGATAATCACAGATTTACCTTGGTAATCTACCGGGGTTCCCATTAGTAGAACATTACCATCAACACTTTCCAAAGTCAGGGTGTATTTTAATGCTAAATCTGTTCCGGCCATGCGAATTGAAAAGCCGTTGCTGTCTGTTGCGCGACCACAAATACCAGTAAAATCAAAAGTAACTAATAACGGATCGACTTTCACGGGATTAGATCCGCTTTCGCTCCAGCATTTTCGCTTGTCAGATACTTGTTCTACAATTAGCAATTGGTGGCCGCCGTAAGGGCGGGGTTGGGCGATGACAATTACTCGCTCTTGGTTAATTTCGGTTTCGTCAAAAGTAAATGCTTTAGCCGAACCGATCGCGCCAAGTGTTAAAATTGCTGAACCTGCCAGTGCTGCCACTGTTCGTAGAAGTGAATGTTTCATGATTTTTCCCTATTGGCTCCTTATTGTGATGAGACTTATCTAGAATATAAAAAAGTCGCCCTCTTCCAACAACAAGATAGAATTTTACCATCTCTTGTTCCGGTGGTACCAAGTGCGATCGATCGGCGATCGTCACATTGGTTCGTAGTGAGAACTAAAGTCCGAGCGAATTTTATGAGGACTTGAGTCCTTACTACAAACTTATAACCGTTATTTTACCGAGGAACTGGATAAGCTGTTGGGCATCTAAATTGTATTTTCCGGGCGGGCGGGACGCCGACTCCACAAGAATTTGATGGGACTTGACAGTAAAATTTAGATGCGCCTGGGCTGATTACTTGCGGGAAACGATCGCACTATTGGGCAAAAAAACGGTGCGTTACACTCTTGTTAACGCACCCTAAAACAAACATTCAAAAAGCGCCTTTCCTGTCTAGCGGAACATACTACTTACAGAACTATCTTCGTGAATCCGCCAAATAGTTTCTCCGAGCAAATTCGCTACCGAAAGCACCGTCAACTGCTCAAAACGGTTCTCTTCCGGCACAGGAATTGTATTTGTAACAATTACCTCTTCCAAAATCCCGCTAGACAAACGCTCGATCGCCGGAGGCGAAAACACCGCATGAGTAGCACAAGCATAAACCTGCCTCGCACCCTCGCGGCGCAACAATCTCGCACCTTCAGAAATCGTGCCGGCAGTATCGATCATGTCGTCCACCAACACAGCAGTTTTGCCCCTGACATCACCGATGAGGTTCATCACTTCTGCCACGTTGTGAGCTTGGCGGCGCTTGTCAATAATTGCCAGGGGAGCATCACCAAGCTTTTTGGCAAAAGCTCTCGCCCTAGCGACTCCGCCAACATCCGGCGAAACCACAACAATATCCGTCAATTGCTTGCTCGCCAGATAATCCAAAAGCACCGGCGAACCGTAAACGTGATCGAAAGGAATGTCAAAATAACCTTGAATCTGAGCCGAGTGCAAATCCATCGCCAAAATGCGACCTGCCCCAGCTTCCGTAATCAAATTAGCCACTAATTTTGCCGTAATCGACTCTCTTCCGGCCGTTTTGCGGTCAGCCCTAGCATATCCGTAATAGGGAATGACAGCAGTAATTTGTCTAGCCGAAGCGCGGCGACAAGCATCGATCATAATTAACAATTCCATGAGGCGATCGTTTACCGGACAGCAAGTTGGCTGAATCAAGTAAACATCGCAACCCCGAATCGATTCTTGAATTTGAACGTAGAGTTCCCCATCAGCAAACCGCTTGCGAACCATCGGCCCCAAATCAATCCCCAGATAGCGAGCCACCTCTTGGGCGAGGGGAATATTAGCAGAACCGGAGAACAGCCGCAGACGGTCATGAGCGGAAACCGGCGGCTCGGGAAGCGGAAGCGGTAAAGTAGCAGAACGGATCACAGCAGGCCTCTTGCAGGACGTTTATTCCATCGCTATCTTACCATCTGAAACTAGAAATATTAGCCAATTTTTTAATAGATTTAACTTTCGAGGCGACCACAAGTGTTAAGTTAGGCCAATTGAATAGCACTTGCAGAAATATGTCCGAGAAACCGGGTTTCTAGCCCACTTTCGGCACCCTCAACGGTCACAATCGGTTTTTACTTATTTTTATCCACTAATAAAACTATAAGTTATACTAGAATACCGTACATTAACGGATAAATTACTTTTTAAGGGCATAATTTATTACTGTAAAGATAGAGCATTCTGCGTAATTATGCTGTGTGACACCCCCAGCGTGTGGAATGTGGGTTCTAGCTGAAAAGTTGCACCATTGTCAATAAGCTTTTTAGGAACAGGCTTTTCGGCCTGTTCCACAAGAAAATCTACTCTTTGTGGAACAGGCATCTTGCCTGTTCTTGAGAATGGTGCAAGATGTGAGTTCTAGCGAACTCTGTACTGGCCGAAGTACGATCGCACTTGTGCCCCTGCGTCTAAAAATTCTAGCGAGAGTCAATTTGGGGCTGAGGCTGCAAGTGCAGCCACCCCAAATTCAGGCGAAAGCCCAAGGCATCCGGGTTCAAGGCGATAAAAATGCCACCAACAGGCAATAAACTGGAAAAATACTGTAAAAAAAGTTAAGAATCGGAGCATACTCCAGATTTTTGATATCGGGCAAAGCAAGGTAGAAATCGATGAGCTTAAGAGAACGCATTGACGCAGAAATCAAAGCAGCCATGAAGTCCAAGGACAAAGTTCGCTTGGAAACAGTTCGCGGCATCAAGAAATTTATTCTCGAAAAAGAAGTCAGCCTTCGTCCCTCCGGGCAAGAAACGCTGACAGAAGCTCAAGAAATGGAAATTTTGATGCAAATAGCCAAACAGCGCCGGGATTCGATCGAACAATACCGCAAAGGTGGCCGCGAAGATTTAGTGGCACAAGAGGAGGCGGAGTTGGCAATTGTTGAAGAGTATTTGCCGCCACAAATGTCCGACGAAGAGGTGAGTCAAGTCGTTGACGAAGTGATTGCTTCGGTTGGCGCTACTTCTGCAAAAGATATGGGCAAGGTGATGGGTAAGGCAATGCAGCAGCTTAAGGGCAAAGCAGACGGTAACAGAATTCAAGACATGGTGAAAGCAAAGCTTAACAGTTGACAGTTGACAGTTGACAGTTGACAGTTGGCAGTTGGCAGTTGGCAGTTGACAGTAGTCAGTAGACATCTCCCATAAATAATCTCAAGCTTTATAGAGATGTAGGGCTTAGGCCGGGGGGCGACAATTTATTAGGGCTAAGGCCAAAAAACCCGGTTTCTACGAAAAATCGTGCATTTCTCCCTTGAGATATTGACGCAGAAACCGGGTTTTCGATCGGATATGCAGGTGGCAACCTCTGTGTTTTCGTGAAAAAACCCGGTTTCTGACCATCATGGCGTCCAAGAATGTCAAAAAAATGTAAAATACTAACTTTGGTCGGGACTGGGGACTACAGAGAGTGAAGTCTGCTCAAGAGCATTAAAGACCTAGCATTACTAAGTCTGTGAGCGATCGTCTATTTTTTAACAGTTTCTACTTAAACTTATGCAGCCACCTATTGCTATTGGAACTCTCCTACAAAACCGCTACCGTTTGGTGAATATTTTAGGTCAAGGAGGATTTGGCAGGACTTATTTAGTAGAAGATTTGGGACGGTTTCAAGAACGCTGCGCCCTGAAGGAATTGATTCCGGTGCAAAGCGGGCCATACGTTTTGGAAAAATCGAAGGAATTGTTTCAAAGAGAGGCGGCAATACTTTACCAAATTGGGCACCCACAAATTCCCCAGTTTCGGGCAATATTTGAAGAAAACCAGCGTTTGTTTTTAGTGCAGGATTACGTGGAAGGGATGACTTACCGCGAACTAATGCTCGATCGAACTTCAAATGGTCGCACCTTCACCGAAGCCGAAGTCTTGGTATTTATCCGGCAAATGCTGCCGGTACTCGCTCACATCCACGCCCGCGGCATCATCCACCGCGACATCTCCCCAGAAAATATAATTCGGCGCGAAAACGACCAAATGCCGGTGCTGATTGACTTTGGAGTGGTGAAGGAACTCGCCACCAAAGTCCAGTCTCCCGAAGGAACAGCCCACGCAACAACTGTCGGTAAAATCGGCTACGCGCCGATGGAACAGTTGCAAAGCGGGCGGGCAACAGCCAGCAGCGACCTCTACGCTTTAGCTGTAACGGCGATCGTCCTGCTGACAGGCAAAGAACCGCAGGAATTGCTCGATCAAACAACGCTGCAGTGGAATTGGCAGCAGCAAGCGCAGGTGAGCACGGGTTTGGCTTTGGTGCTCAATCGGATGTTGAGCCGGTCTCCGGGCGATCGATATCAATCTGTCAGCGAAGTCGCCCAAGCACTCGACGCCCAAACTAATCCTAAACCTAGCCAGCCAACTGTACCGCCCGCGCCGCCAGCAGTGGTACCGACAAACCCTTCGCTAATAGCAACGGTGGCCGTGGGCAGACCGCCAGAGCCCGTCGCCCAGAGTTCCCACCCGCAAAAAAACCAGCCAGACCCGTTAATTGAGCCTGCTGCCGAGTCTTTTTGGGACAATCCCATTGCTGCGATCGGACTGCTGGCCGGCTTAGTCATCTTGACAGGCTTCGGTTCCTGGGCTTTAGTCGGCTCATTTCTCAACAATTCGCGCCCCAAACCCACTCCGACTACGCCAGCACTCATAAATCCCACGCCGACACTAACTCCGATACCAAACCCGCTACCTTTGCCAACCCCAACCCCGCAACCTTTGGCAACCCCAAGCCCAGAACCTGTGCCAGAACCAAGCCCAGAACCTTTGCCGGAACCAACCCTAGAACCTTTGCCGGAACCAAGCCCAGAACCTTTGCCGGAACCAAGCCCAGAACCTTTGCCGGAACCGAACCCAGAACCTTTGCCGGAACCAAGCCCAGCACCAACTCCGGCACCAACTCCGGCACCCAAACCGACGCCCGCGCCGACTCCCGCGCCCAAACCGGCGCCCAAACCGGCGCCCGCACCAACTCCCGCACCCAAACCGACGCCCGCGCCGTCGCCAACACCCGCGCCAACACCCGCGCCAACACCGGAACCGGCTCCAACACCCGCACCATCGCCGGAACCTGCCCCAACTCCCGCACCGTCACCGGAACCTGCCCCAACTCCTGCACCGTCGCCGGAACCGGAACCGGAACCAGCGCCGGAACCGGAACCAGCACCAACACCCGCACCATCGCCAGAACTCTAAACTTCTGGCAAAATTCCCCTAGACTGAGGTTGAGGCCAATTACTTGTTAGCTATTTGTCAATGAACTCGCTGCTAATTGCTGGAACTGATACCGACGCGGGCAAAACTGTTTTGACCAGCGCTCTGGCTGCTTATTGGCAAATGTATTTTCCCGATCGCAGTTTGGGACTTATGAAACTCATGCAAACAGGAACGGGCGATCGCGAACTCTACACCCGTTTGTTTTCCCTCGACCAATCCCCCGAAGAACTCAATCCGCTGCACTTTGATGCGCCTCTAGCACCGCCGATTGCTGCGGAACGGGAGGGGAGACGTATCGAGCTCGAAAAGGTCTGGACGGCGTGGCAAAGCCTCTCTGAGCGCAAGGATTTTGTATTAGTGGAAGCTTTGGGAGGGCTGGGATCGCCTGTAACGCGGGAACTGACTGTGGCAGATATTGCCAGGGATTGGCGGCTGAGGGGGGTTTTGGTAGTACCTGTGAGGTTGGGGGCGATCGGGCAAGCTGTGGCGAATGTTGCTCTCGCCAGACACACTGGTTTTAAGCTGAGAGGAATTGTGCTCAATTGCGTTAAAGCTTATTCTGAACAAGAAATTGCCGATTTAGCGCCCGTTGATTTGATCCAGTCGCTGACTCAAATACCTGTGTTGGGTATTTTGCCGCATTTAGATGACCCGACTGACCTTGCTAAATTAGCTAAAATTGCTTCAGATTTAGATTTAGAACAGTTACTGCCAGGGGTTAATTTAGTTCCTCAGACTTCTAAATAACCCTATTCTCAACACCTCTCTTTCTCATTCTTCTCTTCCTCTGCGTACTCTGCGTCCTCTGCGGTTAAAAACTAAGATTTTATTTTAACCGCAGAGAGCGCAGAGAGCACAGAGAAAGAGAAGAGAGAGTTTCACAAATTATTCATTCAGAATTGCTATAAGGAGAATAAAAAATGGTTTCTACTTTACCGAATTTCACCTCTGTCGATTTATCTCAGTTGCGGCTGGAAATTAGAAATTTGCAGCCTCAGCTAGTCGAATGGCGTCGCCTTTTGCATCAAAGACCGGAGTTGAGTTTTGATGAAAATTTAACGGCGCAGTTTGTCTCGCAAAAGTTGCAGGAATGGGGAATTGAGCATGAAACTAATATTGCTAAAACTGGTATTGTCGCCACTATAGACAGTGGCAAACCGGGGCGGGTTTTGGCAATTCGGGCGGATATGGATGCTTTGCCTATTCAAGAAGAAAATGAGGTGGATTATCGATCGCAGCATGATGGAATTATGCACGCTTGCGGTCACGACGGCCACACTGCGATCGCCCTCGGTACTGTCTGTTATCTCGCAAAGCACAAACACAGCTTTTCGGGTAAAGTAAAATTTATATTTCAGCCCGCCGAAGAAGGGCCAGGAGGCGCAAAACCGATGATTGAAGCGGGTGTTTTGAAGAATCCTGATGTTGATGCGATCGTCGGCTTGCATTTGTGGAACAATCTACCTTTGGGCACTGTAGGCGTCCGCAGCGGCGCTTTGATGGCGGCTGTGGAAGTTTTTGACTGCACGATTTTTGGGAAAGGTGGACACGGCGCAATGCCACATCAGACTGTGGACTCGATCGTAGTTACAGCCCAAATTGTCAGCGCTTTGCAGGCAATTGTCGCGCGGAACATTGACCCGATCGACTCAGCGGTAGTAACTGTCGGCAAATTCCACGCAGGCCACACCCACAATGTGATTGCCGATACTGCTCAAATCGCTGGCACGGTGCGCTATTTCAATCCAGCATATCAAGGTTATTTTGCACAGCGGATCGAGCAAGTAATTGCCGGAATTTGTCAGAGTCATGGGGCCAATTACCAATTAGATTATTGTGCGCTTTATCCGCCAGTTATTAATGATTCGAGAATAGCTGAATTGGTGCGCGACGTGGCAGAATCAGTTGTAGAAACTCCTGCGGGAATCGTTCCAGAATGTCAAACAATGGGCGGCGAGGATATGTCGTTCTTTTTGCAAGAAGTTCCCGGTTGCTATTTCTTTTTGGGTTCAGCAAATCCAGAGAAAAACTTGGCTTACCCGCACCATCACCCGCGTTTTGATTTTGATGAAACTGCGCTGGGGATGGGTGTAGAAATGTTTGTGCGCTGCGTGGAAAATTTTTGTGTGAATCAATGAAAGATTGTGTCATCCGGTGGGGGCGGGTTTATGAGATTATTGATTTTAGGCAATGATAGTTTGTAAAACCCGCCCCTACAGCAATCATATCTATTTAACCCGATCTCTTGCACCCGCAGTCAAAAAACTGTAGGGGCGGGTTCACCAAAAGATTTAAAGAATGCAGACAGCTTAAATAAACCCGCCCCCACCCCACGCGAGAGTCTTTTTACCGAGTTTGAAAAATATTCTGCACCATTTTTTTATCTACACTCGCCGCCGCCTTATCCAATTCTGCAATCTCCCCGGAGTCTAACTCCCAGCCCAAAGCACCAATATTATCCCTCGCCTGTGCCGCAGATTTCGCCCCCGGAATCGGAATAGTTTCTTTGCAGATGCACCAGTTAATTGCTACCTGGGAAACAGTCTTGTTTCTGAATGCCGCTATTTCTCGCAAACATTCCAAAAGCGATCGCATTCCCGGAAGTAGCTGCTTGCACGCCAAACCTCGAATACCTTTAGGAAGAGATCCATTTTCAGAATATTTACCCGTCAGCAATCCCAAGGCTAGAGGACTGTAAGCAATCAATTTTATCCCCAATTCATCGCAAACATCTTTCAATCCGAGTTCTGTCACTGGATAGGTAGAAAGTAGCGAATATTGCACTTGTAAAGTAACAATAGGAATTTGGCGATCGCTAAATCTTTGATGCACCCATTTCAGCCGTTTCGGCCCGTAATTAGACAAGCCCACTCCCTTAACTAATCCTTGCTCGTAAAGGTCAGCCAAACCATCTAAAAGAGCCCCCTCTTGCCAAGGAGCGTAATTAGCTGTAGACCAGTGCATTTGCACCAAATCTACATTTTTTCCGAGGCGCGCAGCCGAGGCTTTGCAAGCCGATATCATTGATTGTCGCGTCAGTCTCCAAGGATAAGCAGCTAGTTTTGTCGCAATACAAATACTGTCTTTATTTGCACCTTGATATTGTTGAGAAAACTGCCCCAAAAGCTGCTCGCTGCGTCCATTTAATTTCCCAGTTCCGTAAGAGTCGCCGGTATCGAATAAAGTGACGCTGTTACTAACACAAAGATTGAAAACGGCTTGCAATTCCTCGTCCATACTTTCATTGTAGCCCCAGAGCAATCTGTTGCCCCAAGCCCAAGTGCCGCAGCCCATTTTTGGAAGTAAAAGTTTTTGGTTAGTTGGCATTTTTATTGATGGTAGTTGTTGGTAATACGGATATTTTATAGGAACATAACTCGGTATCGCCTAGCCCCCAGTATAGCTGTTTCATTCTGCCACGGGCCGCCAGGGACTCAAGTCCCTGTCTAATAGCATAAGTCGGTTAAAACCGACTGAAATAGTAATCTCAATTTGGAAAATTAGAGTTACACATATATTCGGCGCTAACTCTCTACAAAAACAGCTTTGATAGAATTGCTACAGTCGTCTTTAGACGACTTCAGCTATGAGACAGGGGTTTAAACCCCTGTCGGACTGTCGGACTAATGGCACACCCTACAAAATTACAATGACTGATGACTCTTTAATTCTTTTACGTGGTTGGTGATGGCGAAGGTGGGCTGTTTTTGGTAGGTTGCTCTGGCTTAGCTTTGGGGTCTGGTTTTGGTGGCGCAGGCGGAGGGAAAGTCGCCGCGCGTCTGGGTATTTGTAGCGCTGTTCGGAATGCAGAAGACGGGAAGAAACCGCTAAATTGAGAAAGTCGAACTGCTAGAGGTTCTGGTGCATATTCCCACAAGCTTTCGTAGTAGAAGAAAGCGGCGCCTAAGCCGTATTCTTGGACTGCTTGCACCTGAGATTTAATTTGCTGAATCGGTACTGGGTTATTTCTCAAACCTGTCATAATCCCAACTCCGGTGGGAATTTTTTGCTGCGCTTCTTGCATTTCTGGACGGTTAAGCTTGTCTACAAATGATTCTAGATTGGAACGGTAGACTTGCACGATTAGCTCGTCGGCAATATCCAAACGCACCCAAGTCAGCCAATCTTGTAGGTGATGTTTGTAAGCAAACTCGTAGTAATTGGGAGAAATTGAGAAAATTGCATTGGGTTTGACTGCTTTGACGGCTTGATTTAGCTGCGACATAAAAGCGGTAATTTTATTGGCTCGCCATTGCACCCATGCTGGGTTTTGAAAATCTTTGGGCGGAGCTTTTTTTGTTTCTTTGGTATACAAAGCAACTGTGTACTCATCGTATCCAAATTCCGACGGCAAACTCATGTGATCGTCAAATTGAATACCGTCGGCGTTATATTTAGTGGTGATTTCTAGTACGAGTTGGGTAATGAATTGCTGCACTTCTGGATGAAAGGGATTGAGCCAAACTACTTCGCCACCTGCACCGATTGATGTTTGGCTGCCGTCCTGTTTTTGTGTCAGCCAATCGGGATGATTTAAGGCTAATTCTGAGGTGGGAGGAGCCATGAAACCAAACTCAAACCAAGGAATTACTAGCAGGCCTTGGCGGTGAGCTTGAGCGATTAAATCTCCGATCATATCCTGTCCCTCTAACCCTCTGTAAATAAAGGGTTGAATGTCTTTTTGCTGCGCTACATCGCTGGGATACATTGCATAGCCCGAATTCCAGACAACGGGATAGATTGTGTTGAAATTTAACCGTTTTAGTTTGCTGACAGCATCTCCTAGTTTGCGACGATCTCTGAGGATGTCTTTGTCGTTTGTCGTCATCCAAACGCCGCGAATTTCCTGGCGGGGTTGCTGGGCGATCGCCGGAATGAAGTTGTTCGCCAGCAATACTATAATGAATGAGAGGGCAAACAGAAGCGGGAAAAGAGTTTTAATCGATCGCTGCCAACTGCGCGGAATGATGCGTAATGTCATAGTTTTGAATGGTGAGTTAGCTATTGAAACACACCCTGGCATAATTTGGTGATAAAATTTGCTCGCTCTACAGTCTACAGCCATTTGCGCTGAATGTGGAATCGGTTAACTGAAATGGGTGAAGTGATGTTATGCGATCGCAACTGAGCTCAGTATAATCTCTGAGACAGAGGGTAAGTGACAGCATTCTGTCTAACTCCTGGGAAATCATTAATTACGCACTGCCAGCTATCCTTACCGGACTGTGCTGCCCAAGGAATGCGAGTGCTGTACAATATCGGTGCTGGAATATCTCGATCGAACATCTGTAATTGTGAAACATTTAGTGTTAATTGGCGGCGGTCACAGTCATGCTATCGTATTAAAAATGTTCGGTATCAACCCGCTGCCGGGAGTGCGTTTGACTCTGATTAGCGATGTGCTGCACGCGCCTTATTCGGGGATGCTGCCGGGACACGTTGCCGGGTTTTACGATTATGATGAATGTCACATCGATTTGCGATCGCTCGCTGAATTTGCCGGATGTCAAATATTAATCGATCGGGCGATCGCGATCGACCTTAACAAAAATTTAGTTATTTGTCAAACTCACCCTCCCCTTAATTTTGATGTGCTTTCGGTGGATATCGGCAGCACTCCTGCGACTTTATCTGTACCGGGTGCGGCAGAATATGCAATTGCAGCTAAACCCGTACCGGAGTTTTTAGCTAGCTGGAATCAGTTAATTTCCGAAAGGCAAAACCATCCCCAAAAACCGCTGCGTATAGCTATTGTAGGCGGCGGTGCAGGCGGCGTAGAATTAGCCTTAAATATGCAATCTCGATTGGGGAAGGAAGAGGGAAAAAGGAAGAGGGAAGAAGGAAGAGGGAAGAAGGAAGAGGGAAGAAGGAAGAGGGAAGAAGGAAGAGGAAAGAAGGAAGAGGGAAGAAGGAAGAGGGAAGAAAATTTAGAAAATTTATCATCAGAAATTCATTTGTTTCACAGCGGTGCTGAATTAATGCCGGGACATAACAAACGGGTGCGCCGCCGCCTGAAAGAAATTCTGATTAGTCGTGGGATTAAACTGCATTTAATGGAAAAAGTTAGTGCTATAGAAAAGCCAGAAACGATTGACATAGAAGATAATCAAGAATGCCCGATGCCCAATGCCCAATGCCCAATGCCCAATGCCAAAATTTCCTGTCAATCAGGTTTAGAATTAGAGTGCGAGAGCCTTTTTTGGGTGACACAAGCATCGGCAGCCAATTGGATAAGAGAATCCGGTTTAGCAGCCGACTCAAACGGCTTTATGCAAGTCAACGATTGCCTGCAATCCGTCTCTCACCCCAACGTATTTGCGGCTGGCGATATCGCTGCGATGGTTAATTATCCGCGTCCCAAAGCAGGCGTGTTTGCCGTGCGTCAGGGCAAACCGCTGTTTGAAAATTTGCAGCAGTTTTTATTGGGAAAACCGCTGAAACCCTTTGTACCGCAAGAACAATACTTAGGCTTAATTGGTACTGGGAATAAAAGGGCGATCGCATCTCGCGGATCTTTGATGTGGGAATCGGCGCTGCTGTGGTACTGGAAAGATTGGATCGATCGCCAATTTATGCAAAAATTTAGCAATCTGCCCAAAACCCGCAATACCAAATAGCAAGACATTCAGATATTCTCCTCTCTTCCTCTGTGTCAAGAGCGTCCTCTGCGGTAAATAAAAAAAGTCTTATTGAAAAACCCTTTAAGCTTGCTATAGTAATATCAGAAGTAAGAAAAACTAACTATGTTCAGAAAAATTGGATTTGGGCTGCTTTGGATTGCATTTATCACCTACGCCTTTGTATTTGCACCACCCGACAGCCCAGAAAAAACCATCACACTAATTACCAATATTTCCACAGGCAAAATAGCAGACATCAACCCTTTAATTGTAGCGTTATTCAACCTCATGGGAGTCTGGCCGCTCATCTACAGTTGCGTCTTATTTGCTGACGGCAGGGGCCAGAAAATACCTGCATGGTTATTTGCCACTTTATCCTTTGGCGTCGGCGCTTTTTCCTTGCTGCCTTATTTAGCCCTGCGCGAACCGAATCCAGAATTTCCCGGTCATAAAAATATCTTTTTAAAGATATTAGACTCCCGTTTTACTGGAATTTTCTTAACATTAGCTGCGGTTGGTTTAGTTGCCTTTGGCTTGACAAACGGCGATTGGTCTGATTTTATTCAGCAGTGGCAGACTAGCCGCTTTATCCATGTAATGAGTTTAGATTTTTGTATGCTTTGCCTACTATTTCCTGCCTTATTAGGAGACGATATGGCGCGCCGAGGAATGCAGAACTCTACAGCATTTTGGGCAGTAACATTAGTACCGCTGTTCGGGCCGCTGGCTTATCTGTGCACGCGCAAACCCCTACCGGAAATTAATACTGAAACTGTTACAAATTAGACAGCAGTGCAGGGAATTTTCAGTTTAATCTAGAAATCCATCACAAGTAATCAGACAAGAAACAGGCAAGATGCCTGTTTCACAACCATAAGTAAGTTTTATTGTGGGTCGTTGCTCCTAGTAGCCCGCCCATGAAACACTGATTACAAATACTGCCAAATCTGAGTATTAATGTAAATAATTATCTCCCAGTCTCTAGCAAATGAAAAAATTTCCTATTGTTGGCATCACAACATACAACCGCTGTTCAGCAGGCGAATATCGCTTAAATGGAACTTATATTGATGCAGTTCAGGCGGCTGGTGGCATTCCGATTTTACTGCCGCCCCATCAATTAGATCCCGCTAGTATTTTTGATGCAGTAGATGGTTTGATTTTTTCCGGCGGCGGAGATATCAACCCAGAACTTTATGGCGGTTATGTCGATCGCACAGTTTACTCGGTTAATGCAGAACGCGACAATTTTGAATTAAGCTTAGCAAAGCTAGCTTTGAAGGCTGACATACCTGTGTTGGGGATTTGCCGGGGAATGCAAATTTTGAACGTAGCCAGCGGCGGCAGTTTGGTGATTCACGTACCGGATGCTTACGGAGATGAGGTTAATCACGGATCGGGAATTCCCCCGCGTGCGATCGAGCATACCATTGAAATTGAGCCAACCAGTCGGCTAGCCAAAATTATGGGAAAAACTTCAACAACCGTTGTTTCCTGGCATCATCAAGCAGTGCGGAAGGTAACATCCGATTGGCAAATAGTAGCCAATGCACCTGACACTTTGGTAGAAGCAATGGAGCACTCCTCTCACCCTTGGATGATAGCAATTCAATGGCATCCGGAAATGTCGCCAAACTGTTCATTTAACTCTCGAATTTTTCAGGCATTCGTAGAAGCAGCAGCTTCAAGATTTATGAATTCTACCAAGTCAGCATCAAAGGCAATTCCTACATTTTTGTAGTCCCTTATTCTTGATAGTCAGTATCTATTTCAATATCCAGGGTATCTTCATCTATTCTGACATAAAGAACATTCGGGCGACAGCAAACCTGACAATCTTCGATATATGATTGCTCCATACCGCCGCTGATATCAACAAAAGTTGTACTCGGTTCGCCGCAGAAAGCACAGTAATATTCAGCCGTTGTTTGCATTTTTCTCGCACTCTCTTTTTGTGACTTCGTGGCGGTAGCGAAACATATCTGTTAACCGCATTTCCACCCACCAACCTAACAGCAAATCGACAATCGGGCCGCCCGGTATCGAAAATGCGTTAGCGAAGCCCTCGAAGAGGATCGCATCTGTCAATCTAGTCTTGCCATTTTCTGAGGTAAACTCGTGTCGGTGAACCCAACTTGCCATTGGCCCCTCAGTTTGTTCATCAACAAACAAGCGATATTGTTCGCACTCAGTGTGAGTCGCCACCCATTTTACAGGAATCGGCCCCAATAACAGGCGAAATTCTGATACAGCACCCACATCGAGTCCCCCTTCGCGGCGAATAATTTTCACCGGTTGCCAAGGCGGAGTCAAAAGTTGCAGAATATCCGGCCTTTCGTGAAAGTTCCAGACAGCTTCAACGGTGGCATTAATTAAGGATGAGTATTTAAAATTGGGCATTTTCTAGATTAAGTTAAACAGTTATTTGCGATCGCGTTTCAGCATTTGCAGTATTATCCTCTGTATCAGTACAAACAGCAACAGTTAGTTTCAATCCCAAAGCATTCAGCCAAGTTCCCAGATGGTAAATCGCATCACTTCCTTGCTGTGACAGCAATTCATCCAGTTTTTTTAAGTGCAATTCATATTCTTCAGGACTCATTTTTGGTTGGCCAAGAGCTTCTGCTACATCGCGGAGAGCTCGTTTTAGCAGTTCAGCTTCCGGCTCTTCCTCCTCTAATGTCGCCGTTATATAGGCTGCTGCTAGTTCTGGCTTTTTTCTGAGAGATTCAATCAAAAATGGATGATAAGGTAGGCTTTTAGGCATTGTCTTAACTCCTATAATCTGTCCAGTATTCTTTAGCTTGGCGGATATCTCTGTCTTGAGTGCTTTTATCGCCTCCGCAGATGAGAATCACAATTGTCATTCCTATTTGTCCAAAATAGATTCGGTAGCCAGGCCCATAATTTATTTTGAGTTCGCATACGCCTTCCCCCACGGAGCGATAGTCTCCTAAATTACCATCAGCAATTCGGTTAAGCCTAGATATAATCTTGGCTTGAGCATTTATATCTCTCAGTGAATCAAACCACTGATCGAAAGGCACTTTGTTATCTGGCGTAGTATAACGCTGAATTTCTCTCGGCTGGACTTCGGGCATAATTATATTATAGTGCGTCACTCATCCCAGTATCCTGGCAATTAATTATACTCAAGAAATGCCACAGGGGAAAGATGGAAAAACTTAGCTAACTTTTGAATTTGACTCGCCGTCAGTTCCCGCTTTCCATCCATCATCTCAGATACCCAAGACTCGGATTCAAAAATATCAACCAAATCTTTTTCTTGAATATTGTCTTCAACCATCAATGCTTTCAGTAGTGCGATACCTTTCAAGACTGGCATTGGCTCATGTTTTTGTTCGTAATCATAAACAAGAGTACCCAACACGTTTAAGTAATCTCGATCGTCCTGCGTGAGATGGCTCCGACTCACAATAGAATCAATCCGATTTTGTGTAGCGATTAACTCAGCTTCACAAGTAATTGGACGCGGTGGAAAAGTTGTGATGATCTCCATATAGTAGCTACTAGGAGTTTTTAAACCCGTCGTCATTTTTCCAGTTCTCCTTTTTACTAAACGGGACTTAGTGAATTCTCACATTCTTGATTTGGCTGTCGTGTTGTATGACTCATCGCCTCAGCCAAATGCTTCTTCAAAGTCGCCTCCGGTAGCGGCCCTTTTAAATGACTCCAAGGCAAAACCTGATCCAATTCCCACTCTTGAAAAATATAAAAATCCATATCCGGCAACTGTCCCCGCAACTCCTTAAAAGCCCGCCGATAACTGCCCAAAGTATCGCCGTAATGCCGAACTAATTCCAACAGCCGAGACAACCGCCGATCGCCCTTTGACAACAAACCCTGAATCACCGACCAATTATAGCTTTCAGGTCTAAATTCTAAACCTAACTTCCGCAATTCTTTATCTAAAAACTTCAGCCTCTTCTCCGCATCTTTATTCACTCCAAACCACTGAAAAGGAGTGTGAGATTTCGGAACAAAAGTGCTGCATCCCAAGGTCAACCGCAAACCGGGAGCGGCTTTTCTAATCGCCCGCATCATCTCCACCGTCTCCTCTAAATCCTCCATTTCTTCGCCGGGAATTCCCGCCATTCCGTAAAGTTTAATTCCCTTTAACCCCCCCGCTTTAGCATTGATAGCAGCTTGAATAATTTCGTCATTTGTGAGTTTTTTGTTAACGATTTTGCGGAGGCGATCGCTCCCGCTTTCCACCGCAATTGTCACAGATTTGCTGTCTCTGTTGGTCAATATTTCTGCCAATTTAACTGTCACCGTATTCGTCCTTACCGAAGAAAGACTCAACCGCACGCCGTCGTATTTCGGATGATTCAAATGATCCAGCAACGCTTCAAATTCCGGGTGCTGAGTCACCGAAGCACCCAACAAACCCAAACGATTAGTCACAGTTAAACCGCGATCGATCGCTGGAATTAGCGAACCCTCCAAACTCGCAGTTCTAAACGGCAAAGTCAGATAACTTGCCAAACAAAAACGGCACATTTCTGGACAACTCCGAACCACTTCCACCATGTAAATATTTTCCCAAGCCGCTTTTTCTGTCACCACAGTGGAAGCAGATAAAGTATTGCCACGATAAGTTTGTTTTTCAACCATATTGGGAATTCCCGAATCGACAGGCTGAATCGATTTAATCCCCTCAGCCGCATCCAGATAAGTTACTTCGTACAAACTGGGGACGTAAACTCCCGGAACTTGGGCTAAATGCCGCAATTTAGTTTGTCTGTCGGCGGTACGGACTTCTTTATAAGCATCAATAAAATTGTCAATGAGATGTTCGCCATCTCCCAGCAAAATCACATCAAAAAAATCGGCAAAAGGTTCTGGATTCGCAGTAAAAACCGGGCCGCCCCCGAATACTATCGGATGATTATCAGTTCGTTTTGACGCCCAAATCGGAATTTCGAGAGATTCCAATAAATTTAGAATATTTACATAGTCTAGTTCCCAAGAAAGCGAAAATCCCAGTAATTCTGGATGTCGGGGAAGCTGTTCGCGGATATCAGTAAATAAACGGCCCACTTCAATATCCGATCGCACAGCCAAAGTTGCCCACACTATCTGATAGCCGAGACTGGTAATACCCACCGTGTACTCGTTGGGAAAAGCAAAAATAGTCGGGATAGCATCAGCATCGGGGGTTGCTGGGGCAAATAGTAAGCGTTCTTGAGCAAATGGATTAGGATTCACGGGCAAATTTAGTTTTAACAATAGGTCTGTTCTTATCTCATTTTAAGCCATTTCCAAAGTCATTGTAGGGTGCGTCAGGGTTGAATTTGGCGACCACAAACTAAGAATCTCCCCCCTGACGCACCCTACAGTTAGTTAGCTGTTACATCCGTTACATCCGAAAAAAGCGAATCGGTTGGCGAACTTCCTTATTGCTTCTTCAAATTTACTCTGAAATAGAATCGCCATCGTCTTGCCTTCTCGGCGGCGGTGGACTGTGAAAAGTTGCAATCAGCAAACAGATAATCCCAGCATTAATAAACACATCCGCCAGATTAAATACGGGGAACCGAATTATCCGAAAATCGATAAAATCTACAACATGGCCCGAAACAAATCGATCGATCCCATTGCCCAGTGCTCCCCCCAAAATCAAACCGTAGCCAGCTTGTTCCCAGCGGTTAATTCGCGGCCCGAACCAAGCTAGTACCATCAATCCGACACTAACGCCCAAAGACAGCCAGCGCAACCAAATCGCCCCGCCATTGCTGAACAGACTAAAAGCCGCACCGGTATTAACAACATAAGTGAAGTGAAACACCCCAGGTAACAGTGGCTGCGTTTGTGGAGGAACCGTCAATTCAAAATTTTGCACCACCCAAAACTTAGCCAGGTGGTCTAAAACTAAACTGATAACAGCAGCAACCCAGAACAAGGGATTTCTTTTAAAACGCATGAATTAAGCAATAGAAAATGGGGCATCGGGCCTGAGAGAATTTACTCCAATCTCACTTGTCATTGCGAGCAGAATGCAGTGGAGCAAAGCAATCCCAGCCGCAGCGAGATGACTCTCCCGTTTGGCAATGTATAGTATAACCTTATTTTGCACCATTACCAGTTACCTCTTCCTCCTTCCTTCTTCCTCCTTCCTTCTTCCTCCTTCCTTCTTCCTTCTTCCTCCTTCCTTCTTCCTTCGCAATTAATAAAACATCAAGCGGCGCAAAGTAAATGACAGCACTGCGATCGCACAAACTACCGCCAATTGTCCCGGCAGAGGATAAACCGAATATTTAAGAATCTCATCGAATAAAGGTGTTGTTTTTGCCGGAGGCAGCAAGTAAGTAAAAATTAGATAAATTAAGCCGATCGCGTGAACAGTGAACAAACCGCACAAACAGCTAAAAGCCATAGATTCCAGCCGCGAAGCCACCTTAAAAGCCACCCAGCCGCACACCCAAGCACCAGGCACAAAACCCAGCAAATACCCAAAACTCGCTTCTTTGAGATAGCCGATGCCGCCGCCTTGAGAAAAAACTGGCCACAAAGTTAATCCTAATGCCAAATAGGCAATTTGCGAGAGAGCCGCAGCATTTTTCCCCCCCATGCAGCCTACTAGCAAAACGGCTCCAATTTGATAGGTAACACCTAAAGAGTACGCTTGAAGTCCTCGATCGTCCCACAACCCAATCGGAATTGTGACAGATGCAGGCAAAAAAGTGCCTCCTATCGTCAGGAGCAAACCAATAACAGCCCAGATTAATTCAATAGGAGC
Source organism: Microcoleus sp. T2B6 (assembly GCF_036700475.1). NCBI lineage: Bacteria > Bacillati > Cyanobacteriota > Cyanophyceae > Oscillatoriales > Microcoleaceae > Microcoleus > Microcoleus sp. T2B6. The sequence goes on from NZ_JAUBOZ010000044.1 coordinate 34,050, forward strand.
AGGCATTATAGCAGAAGAAAGAAGGAAGACCGAAGTTGCAATCGACCGTTTATGTTTGTGCAATTAAGAACGTCCTAACCGTCAGGGCGGTTGCTATATCATCAAACGGCATTCCTCAGAATGTATTTGTCAGATGCAAGCTTCAATGCCCGCAGCTTTTAAATTCTTAATAATAGCACTACTATCAAAATAACCACCATTGTATTGTTTTCTGATTCTCAAGCCTCGATCTTGTGATAATTTAATAGGGAATTTTTCGCGATCCTCTTCGAGGGCTTCGCTAACGGGCGATCGACTGCTTGTTTCCGTAGCTCGGTTTCTGCCATATACCTTATATGTTGACACTTGTCAAGCTCATATATAACATTAATAATATTAATTAATATTAAATTGCCATTAAGTGTAAAGATTCTTAACCTAACCTTTACTTTTGCGCGCTATGCTGATGCGGGACACCCATATAACGATCGCAGATTTTTTATACCTATGCTTTTTCGTCTCAACTTGATTAATCCAAAGCGTCTGACTACAGCAATTACCGTAATGGCGATCGCCCTCAGTGTAGCAGCTTGCCGCAGTGACAGCCCAAACACGAGCACCAGCCCCAGCCCCGGCGGCGACACCGCAGCATCCCCCGGCGCATCCCCCGTTGCAGCCACGGGCACAGCGGAAAACACCAAACTCGCCCTAGCCTCAGACGTAGCCATCACCGCAGCCGGCGCCTCATTCCCCGCCCCCCTGTACCAGCGTTGGTTTCAAGACTTCAACAAAATCAACCCCAAAGTACAAATTAACTATCAATCAGTAGGCAGCGGGGCCGGAGTCGAACAATTTACCAAAGGCACAGTAGACTTTGGGGCCAGCGACACCGGCATGAAAGACGACGAAATCGCCAAAGTTCCAGCAGACAAAGGCGTGATACTGCTGCCCATGACAGCCGGCAGCATCGTCCTGGGCTACAACCTGCCAGACTTAACCGAACCACTGAAACTGCCGAGAGACGTTTACACAGATATCTTCGCCGGTAAAATTACCAACTGGAACGATCCCAAAATTGCAGCGGCAAACCCGGGCGCTAAATTGCCAGACCAAGCCATCACCATCGTCCACCGTTCCGACGGTAGCGGTACCACCGCCGTCTTCACCAAACACCTGAGTGCCATCAGCCCCGACTGGAAAAGTGCAGTAGGCGACGGCAAAACAGTACAGTGGCCCGTAGGCGTAGGCGCAAAAGGCAACGAAGGCGTCACAGCCCAACTCCTGCAAACCGTCGGCAGCATCGGCTACGTAGAATACGGCTACGCCAAAAACAACAATCTCAAATTTGCATCTTTGGAAAACAAAGCAGGCACATTTGTAGTACCTAACGACGAGTCAGCTTCTCAAGCTTTAGCGACTGTGCCGCTGCCGGAAAACCTGCGAGCATTTATCGAAGACCCCGAAGGCGCTCAATCCTATCCAATTGTCACCTACACTTGGATGCTAGTCCCCAAAACAGTTACTGACCCCAACAAAGCCAAAACCATCGAGGCAATGGTTGAATACGGCTTGAATGAAGGTCAAAAAGTTAGTTCCGAATTGGGCTACGTTCCTCTGCCCCAAAACGTTAAAGAAAAAGTAGCCGCGGCCGCTGACGGCATCAGCCCAGACTACAAGATTGAGGTTGCCAAATAGTAAGAGAAGTCAGTGGGCAGTTGACAGTTGGCAGTTGTTAGTTGACAGTTGGCAGAGGGAAAAAAGGAAGAGAGATATTTCTGTAGGGGCGGGTTCACCGACAATAATTGCCTAAAATCAATAATCTGATAAACCCGCCCCACCCAACGGTAAATCGCCATCTACCTCTTTGAAAATACAAGGGGCGGGTTTTACCAGCAATATTTGTTGAAAACTCAGGGGATTAATAAACCCGCCCCTCTTTGACTTTATTTATCGTCTTTCTTTCTGCTTCCTTCTAGCTTTTTCCGAAACAGGCTATTTTCCGCTACTATATATTTGGTTTTTTTTTCTATGATTTCAGATAATAACAGCGCTCCATCACAGAGCCGATCGCGCTCTGGGGCAGAAAAATCCTTAGATCAAGGCTTTATCTGGCTGACGCGGATTTTGGGAATAGGAGTTGGTGTAATTTTGCTGGTAATCGCGCTCACCGTTGCTTATCGGGCTTTACCGGCGATTCAAGAGTACGGTTTGGGATTTCTATTTGGCAGTAGCTGGAATCCGGTTAAAGAAGAGTACGGTGCACTGCCGATGATTTACGGGACGATCGTCAGTTCGGCGATCGCGCTCCTAATTGCTGTACCATTAGGAGTAGGGACTGCCATCTTCTTGAGTGAAGATTTTTTGCCGCTGCCAGTCCGCACAGCTTTGGTTTTTTTAGTAGAACTTTTAGCTGCCATTCCCAGCGTAGTCTACGGTTTGTGGGGAATTGCTGTATTGATTCCCCTGATTACCACTCTCGGCAAGTTTCTCAACGGCACTTTCGGATGGCTGCCGATTTTTAGCACCTCGCCAGTTGGGCCGGGAATGTTACCAGCAGGAGTAATTTTGGGAATCATGACTTTGCCCATTATTACTGCTATCTCCCGCGACTCTTTGGCAAGTCTCCCGCCCGATTTGCGACAAGCATCTCTAGGTTTAGGGGCTACTCGGTGGACAACGATTTTTAGGGTACTCGTACCGGCGGCTTTTTCCGGCATTGTCGGCGGAATTATGCTTGGGCTCGGTCGCGCGATGGGAGAAACAATGGCTGCGACTCTGTTAATTGGCAATTCCAATCAGTTAAGTCTTTCTGTGCTAGCTCCGGCAAATACTATTGCTTCTCTGATGGCAAATCAGTTTGCGGAAGCCTCCGGGTTGCAAGTAGCAGCTCTGATGTACACTGGGCTAATTCTGTTTATTATGACACTGATTGTTAATATTTTGGCAGAGTGGATTGTTTCTCAAGTAAGAGCGAAGTACAACTAGAAGTTTGCCGCCATTTCCTACATATTTTTAGTTTATGTCAAATAGCGTCTCCGATGAGAATCCTTTGGTATCGAAAACAGGCAGTTTAAAGAAGGTTAAAAACAGCCCGCAAGCGCTGTTTAGTCTGGGGATGACTGTACTGGCTGGAGCTAGTCTGGCCATCACTCTGCTGCCTTTGTTTGCAGTTCTTTCCTATGTCACCGTACAAGGTTTCAATCGCCTGAATTTAGACTTGTTTACCAAGCTGCCACCGCCGCCCGGACTATCGGGAGGCGGTATTGCTAATGCAATTCTCGGTACATTGATGACGGTGGGAATTGCTTCTTTAATTGCTGTTCCTTTTGGCGTATTGGCCGCCGTTTATTTGTCGGAATTCAGCAGCGGCCAAGTAGCTCGCTGGGTACGCTTTGCTACTAATGTCCTCAGTGGCGTTCCTTCGATTATTGCAGGGGTATTTGCCTACGGTTTGTTCGTGGTAAATATGGGAGGTTTTTCGGCAATTGCAGGGGGCGCGGCGCTGGCCGTGCTGATGTTGCCGACGATTGTGCGGACTACTGACGAAGCTCTACAAATCGTCCCGCAAGATATTAGATGGGCGTCGGTTGGTGTGGGTGCTTCTAATTATCAAACGGTGTTGCAGGTGGTTTTGCCTGCGGCAATTCCGGCTATTTTAACGGGTGTGACGCTGGCAATTGCTCGCGCTGCTGGAGAAACTGCTCCTTTGATTTTCACGGCGCTGAATTCGCCTTTTTGGCCGGCAGGATTTGATAAGCCAACTCCGAGTCTTTCGGTTTTGGTGTACAACTTTGCAACGGTTCCTTTTAAGGCACAGAAAGAATTGGCTTGGGCTGCATCTTTGATTTTGGTGTTTATGGTTTTGCTGACGAGTATTCTTTCTCGCTGGGCTACTCACAAAAAAGTGTATTAAAGGGTGAGTTTTAAAAAGGCATTCATGCACTTATGGTGAAGGCCGAATGTAACCCAGGTTTTGAGTAAAATTTGAGAGGATTGTTACCTGTATGATGATGGATTTAGACAAGCAAACGGAAACAGTTTTGCGGACAGAGAATATCAATATTTTTTACGGCGCTTTTCACGCGGTTAAAAATGTTTCAATGGAAATTCCTAAAAATCGCATTACTGCCTTGATTGGGCCGTCTGGCTGCGGTAAAAGTACAATTCTGCGATGTTTTAACCGCCTCAACGATTTAGTTAACGGTTTTCGTTTAGAGGGTAGAATTGATTACAAGGGTCAAAATCTTTACGATCCTGATATTGATGCTGTGGAGGTGCGCCGCAAGATTGGGATGGTGTTTCAAAAGCCGAATCCTTTCCCGAAGTCGATTTATGACAATATTGCTTACGGTGCGAGGGTGAACAATTATAAGGGGGATATGGATGAGCTGGTGGAAAAATCGCTCAGCCAAGCTTATTTGTGGGATGAGGTGAAGGATAAGTTGAAGCAAAGCGGTTTTTCTCTTTCGGGTGGCCAGCAGCAGCGTTTGTGTATTGCTAGGGCGATCGCGATTAATCCTGATGTAGTGTTAATGGATGAACCTTGCGCTTCTCTTGACCCGATTTCTACGATTAAGATTGAGGAGTTGATGCGGGAACTCAAGGAGAAGTATACGATTGTGATCGTTACTCACAATATGCAGCAGGCTTCTCGGGTTTCTGACCTCACAGCTTTTTTCAATGCTAAACTTTCTGACGATGGGAAGCGGTTTGGCTATCTTGTGGAGTGTGACAAGACTGAGGTAATTTTCCAAACTCCGAAGGAAGAGTCTACTTTAGATTATGTGAGTGGCCGTTTTGGTTGAGTCCCCGACAGGTTGAAACGTGTCGCTACAAAAACTATCGTCCCTCTTTAAGAGACTAAAAACATTTAATTTACTGAGTCTGGTAGCGACAAAAAAAACCTCGTAAAACTTTTCTGAATTTAGAATCCCGCTTTCTTGGAGAAGGCGGGATTCTGGGTTTTATGTTTAATAGCTCGATCGCATTTTTTGCAGATACAAGCCGCTGATTTTTGTGAAGAAATGCTCGAAGAGTTCACCAAAAAACTGGGCGGAGCGTAGCGGAGGGCTGAAGCCCCGTCCTTTCAGGACGGCTTTTCCTTAACCTTGAGGCTCCTGATTGACTATAAATACATCAGTTTTAGTTCTATCTACAGATTTGCAGCGATCTTCAACGAGTGCCAATTTAGATTCCTGCCTCTAAAAAATCTCAACGTTTGTTCACGCTCTTTTCCGGTGTTTTGCTGTATTATATTACAACAAGGAGGACTACTCATGTTTGGCTGTCAACAAAATGTAATTCGGGCTGATTCAGATGTTCAAGCTATTCTTGAATACCTGTGTTCCGAAGCTGCCAAGCTTTCTAATTGCGGAACTTACTATGGCCGCCAGCTATACTTTAAAACTGGTAAAATCCCAAGCCGTGCTCAGTTGCACAAAGTTTTGGGGACTGAAAATCGGAACCGACACTATCAAGCGTTCTACTCTGATACTGCCCAACAAATATTGACGGGCGTAGCAGAGTCTTTTAAGTCATTTATGGGATTACTAAGAGCTTTTAAAAGTGGGGTAATTACGGAACGCCCGAAACTACCAAAATATCGTCAAGGCGGAAGGGCACTTGTGACATTTACAGGTAGGTCGGTAAAACTCAAAGATGGAATGTTGAGATTCCCCCTTGGAAGCAAGGTTAAAGCGTGGTTCGGCTTAGATGCGTTCTTTTTACCGATACCCTCTAATCTTGATTTTAAGTCGATTCGAGAGTATCGCATTCTTCCTCGTAACGGCTGTTTCTACCTAGAATTGGTCTACAAAGTAAACCAAATACAGGCAGATATAGACCCGACTAAGTGCTTAATGATTGACCACGGCGTAGATAACTGGCTAACTTGCGTGAGCAATGTCGGTACAAGTTTTATTGTTGATGGCAGGCATTTAAAATCGCTCAATCAGGGATACAACAAACGGGTGGCATTTCTGATGAAGGGAAAAGCTAATGAATTCTGGTCTAAAAGACTTGCCTGCTTAACAGAGAAACGTAACCGCCAAATGCGAGATGCCGTCAACAAGGCAGCAAGGAAGGTAATAAACCACAGCTTAAAAAATCGGATAGGAACGATTGTATTCGGCTGGAATAAGGGACAAAAAAAATCTGCCAATATGGGAAACACAACTAATCAAAAGTTTGTGCAAATCCCTACGGGCCGATTAAAAGATAGAATTGCTCAACTTTGTGAGCAGTACGGATTGAAATTTGTGGAAACGGAAGAATCTTATTCATCCAAAGCGTCGTTTGTTGATAATGATTCGCTACCTACATTCGGCGAAAAACCCGAAGGGTGGCTTCCAACTGGCAAACGAGTTAAGCGTGGTTTGTACAGAACAGCTCAAGGTTGGTTGATTAATGCAGATTGCAATGGTTGTGGGAACATTGGTAGAAAAGTAGCGATAATGCTTGGACTCGATCTAAGCGGAATCGGTAGGGGTGCTTTGTCAGCGCCTTTAAGACTTAAATTATGGTCTTAAGAATCCCCGCAGCTTCAGCGCGGGGAGTGTCAAATATTCTTCATCCAATGCTTGAACAGGTTTTCTTTGACCATACTTTGCCGCATAACTTCGAGCAAGTATTCCTGAGCTTGGTCTTGGCTTAACCTTTTGACTTCTTCGCGCAGCACTTGAAGTTTGAACTGCTGTTCCATGCTGAGGCTGGTTGTAGGCATATCCATAAATCGCTCCTCCAGTTTGCTGAGATTAATGCGAAATTGATCGGAATGACGTTTCGCAGGATTTGTTGTGTCTCCTACATTGTAAACTATCATAACATTCCCTTGACAATATGTCCAAAGTAGACATTTTGAAACTAATTTGTGTCGCAAAAGTACATCAAAGTGGGGGGAGCCTTATCATAAAAAGGCGTAAAGACAGGGAAGCCTAAGCCAAAGGAGCTAGTTCGTATGGATGCAATGGAGTTTTTTCAAAGCAGTGCTGGGGAGTGGCGTTCTCAGCGCAGCACTCACCACCTCGCTTTCCGCCAAGCGGAGATTGGGGATTCAAATATTCAGGTAACGGCGCTGGGTGCGGATGACGCGCGAGTGGCCGATATTTGCAAGATGCACGAAGTCGATCCGAGCCGGGCTGCTGGGGGGGCTTTTGTGACTTGGCACGGCTCGATGGCGTGGGATAAGGATGATGAGAATCATAAAGGGTCTACGGTGTTCGCGATCGTCCCCGATCCTGAAAATCCCCGGCAGGGGTTGATGTTGCGGGAACGCGGCTATGCGGAAATTGTGCCGGTGGCTGGCCGTTTTGAGATGGATGATGAGGATGGGCTGCTGCTGATTACCGAATACGAGACGATGAGTTCGATCGAGCGTTTCTGGTTTGCTAATCCGAACGTGCGGATGCGGACGAGTACCGTAAAGCGCTTTGGCGGTTTCAGCACATCGACTTTTTGTACCGAAATTCGGGTGCAACCAGACTCGGATGCAACATCAGAAGCGGCCGCAGATCAAGTGGCCGCCAGCGAGTTTTATTCGGCTCTGGGTTGGTAATTTGGCTGTTGGATGTTGACTGTGGACTGTTGACTGCTGACTGCCCACTGCCCACTGCCCACTGCCCACTGCCCACTGCCCACTGCCCACTGCCCACTGCCCACTGACAACTGACAACAGTCAACAAATGTTACAGATTGTTGCAAAAATTCAGGAAAATCAGATTTAGATTGCGGGAATCCCCTAATCTGTATGTTGGTTAGTTGTATCCGTTATGCTGGCAGCTCACGGTGTCAACTATTTCTGAAATTTGAGATAACGGAGATTTTAACGTGGCGCTTCCTTTATTAAGCTACGCCCCCAAGAGCCAAAACCAGCGCGTTGCGGGTTTTGAAGTAGGCGGCGACGAGCAGCCGAGAATTTTCACAACTGAAAATGTGCTCTCGTCTGGAGACATGGAAAATTTGATTTGGGCTGGATATCGCCAGATTTACAGCGAACACCAAATCCTCAAGAGCAACCGCCAAAAGTCTTTGGAGTCGCAACTCAAGTTCGGCCAAATTACTGTGCGGGACTTTATTCGCGGTTTGGCGACTTCTTCTCCTTTCTTGGAGCGGAATTATCAAACTAACAGCAATTACCGGTTTGTGGAAATGTGCGTGCAGCGCATTTTGGGCCGGGATGTGTACAGCGAGCGCGAAAAGATTGCTTGGTCGATCGTGGTAGCCAATAAGGGGCCTCAAGGCTTTATTGACGAGTTGGTCAATAGCGAAGAGTACCTGGAAAAGTTCGGCTATGACACAATACCTTACCAGCAGCGCCGAATTTTGCCTCAGCGAGTTGGAGGGGACACTCCTTTCAACTTGAAGACGCCCCGCTACGGTGAGTACCACCGTTCGCAGCTTGGCTTCCCGCAAATCATCTGGCAAACCAGTGTCCGCCGTTTTGTTCCTCAAGAACAGCAGGCGAAGGCTGGCGATCCGTCCAACTATTTGGGTATGGCGCGCAATATGCCCATTCCTACTACTCCGCCGCAGCGCGTGGCTCTGGCTAATATCAATATCGAGACGATGGTTCCCCGTCGCCGGTAATTGATGCTGCCCTGATGCGATTATTTGTGTCGGGCGATCGACTGAATCGATCGGCTTTTAGGCTGAGAGAGTTTTGAGTCTTGAGTTTTGAGGTTTGAGTTTTTTGATAAACTTGGAATCCAAAACTCGGGACTCATAATTTTTTGTCATTAGTCATTAGTCATTAGTCATTAGTTATTAGTCATTAGTTATTAGTCATTAGTCATTAGTCATTAGGAAGAAAAATAATTCGACCTTTTCTCATTGTTAACTATAAGTGCATAGGTGCATTTATGCAGCCGCAATATAACGAAAATGCTGGAAAATCATTGCGTCGCCATGCTAAAGAGCTTCGTACCAAAGCCTTATACAGGTACGGTGCCGCAACAGGGTTGGTGTTGTTGCCACTGCTGGTATACGCGGTAGCACCTTTTGCTCCTTTATTTTTATTTTTGGTCGCGGCTATTTTGATAGGGGCATTAATCGCCCTTCCGTTGATTGAGGACGGGAAAACGTTTTGGAAGTCGTCTCAGAGATTTGACCAAGGGGCCTGTGGTGAAGAAAAGATTCAGCAAGTTTTGAAGTCCCTAATCCAATCTGGATGGATAGCTGAGTACAACTTAAGATTGCCGGAAGTAGGCGATATCGATGTGTGGCTGCGATCGCCTAAAGGAGTCAATTTTATCCTTGATGTGAAGGGGAGCATCTCATATTTGTAAAAATACTTCTTCTGGCTCCTTCCTTCTGGCTCCTTCCTTCTGCCTCTTTCCTTCTGCCTCCTGCCTCCTGCCTCCTGCCTCAAAACTCCAATTTCTAGCGGAGGGCTGCAAAGGTGAGATGCTCCCGATGTGAAGTCTCACTCAACCGTAGTTCTGTTGGATGGGGATGTGCTCAAGCGTCAATCTTACGGGAAATTGATAGATTTTAAGAAAGATTTTCTGGCACAGATTGCCAACCAAGCTACGGCCATCAAAAAAGCTAAGAAGTTAACCAAGGTCACTCCAGTAGTTGTATTTAGCGATGCCAAGGTGAGTTTTAGCAACAAAACGAAGATTAGGGGTGCTTACTTGACACTCCCCATCCTATAAGGACGGGGATTCTTGGTTCAATGAGTCGCCATAACCTAGCAGGGTTTCCCCAACTAAACTAGAGGGCATCTCTCCCCAAGCGTTAATTTCGGCGTGCCCCGCCGTATTTTGGGCGCGTTTCAAGATGTTAATTGCTGCGTTGGTGTCTCGATCTGCCGAATACCCGCAATGCGGACAAATGTGCGTTCTAGTTGATAGAGACTTACTGACTTTTTTGCCACAATTCGAGCAATTCTGACTGGTATTGTGGGGCGATACAGCTACGGTTTTTGTTCCGTAGACGCTCCCAAAATAATCCAACCACGTCCGAAACTTAGACCAAGCGGCATCACTAATCGACTTAGACAGTTTTCGGTTCTTTACCATGCCCTGAACATTTAAGTCTTCATAGGCGACCAAATCGTTAGATTGGACGTAACGGAGTGCCACTAAGAGTGACAAACTCTTCTCGCTGCCTACTTACTCTTAGATGTTTCCGAGCATACCGATTTTTGGCCTTCTTGTAGTTATTAGATTGCGGTTTACCCTTTTTGAACTTTTTGGACTTTTTCCGGTTGGCGCGGTTTAATTGCTTTTCTGATTTGCGATAAAATTTAGGATTTTCGACTATCCCTCCCTCACTATCAGCCAAAAAGTATTTAATTCCGACATCAATTCCTACCGCACGATTGGATGACTTGCAATCTTTGAGAGCGCTCCGAGGAGCATCGACACAGAATTGCACGTAATACCCATCACTACGTCGGACAATCCGTACCCTTTTAATTTGCTCTATCTGATAAAAATGCAAGTCTCGACTGCCTTTTAATTTCAGCATCCCGATACCTTTCTTATCAGTAAAGTTAATGCGTTTCCGGCCTGATGAAAGTTTCCAGCCACCAACCTTGTACTCGATCGAGCGACTGTTTTTCTTGAACTGCGGATAGCCCTTTTTACCCGGCTTTTTGTTTTTACAGTTGTCGAAAAACCGATCGATCGCGCGTTGGGCATTTTCAACAGCAGCTTGACAAGCATGACTGTACAAGTCTTTGACAAGGCCAAACTCTGCTCGCAATTGAGTGCAATATTTATACAGTTCTTTTCTGCCGACACCGCGATTGTCCATCCAGTACCGCAGGCATTTATTCCGAATAAATTGCCCCGTGCGAATAGCTTCATCGATCTTGTCGTATTGTTGCTTTTTCCCGTAGGCTTTGAACTCAAAAACTAGCATGGTTCGACCTGGGCAGGCTGCTGTCTTATACTACCATATATTTGACGTTAATTCCAGAATTTATAGAATTAAAGCCGTCCTATAAGGACGGGGCTTGTATCCCATTCTTTTGGTCATGGAACTGGGCAATCTGGTGTCAGGGTTGCAAGAACTCGATCGCACCTAGAGGAGTAGATAAGATTGGGAGAAATGAGATAAACGGCTACATTGATATGTTGGACATCAACCAATTTGCACACAGCAGTACATCCCAGACTTGCACTAGCATCTAACCCACATTCCGCACCCCCAACTCGCACACACGCAGTTGCGGTGCCTCTTGAGAGTCCTTAGCCCAAGATAATAGTCAGTAAAAATACCCTGAATTCTGTGTCAGGAGCACATCAACCAGTTGGAGGACTCTCAAAATTGACCTTACGGGCATGATTCATATCTTTTTAATCTATAAAAACTCAAAAATCTAGTTCTAACTCAATACGCTTGGGCCCGTGGAAAATTGTAACGCAAATGTTGGGCGGAGTGAAACCGAGGGTTCGTTTTTCAACCCAACCTACGCACGATCGGTTTTTTTAGCACTAACCCAAGCGTATTGGTGGAACATCTTCCTCTCTATTCTCCAGAGTTACAACCAGCCGATCGGTTATGGAAATTGGTGGATGAACCGTTGGCTAATACTTGTGTTGAAACTATAGATGAACTCCCAACAATATTAATTGAACGATGTCGGTTTCTCCAGGAGAATATGCAGGTAGAAATTCGGAATCTAACCAACTATCATTGGTTAACCTCTGACTAATTTGTTTCAGACTTTTGAAAGCCGGATTCCGTATAATGTGCCGCCACAGGTTCAACCAGTCATTGAGAATAAAGTGGACAGCCAGTGATTAGGTTTCAACAAGCTTGGTTGACAGCCCCGCAAATTCGCCGCCGGGAGTCACCCAGCCAGCTTTTTGAGTACATTTGCACCGAGGAATTTCACTTTAAAAGTATGAGGGATTACAAATTAGGAATTATATTAGCTCTCTACTTTGCGGTAGCAATCCCTAACTTAGCTCCCTTAATTCGGCGTAATCGATCCATAACTTCCACCACATTTCCGTGATTGACGTTTTTATCCGCATTCAGCACAATTAATGAGTTCGGATTTGACCCCATTACCTGTCGCACTGTACTCTCAATCTGCTCTAAGTTGACTAACTTTTTATCAACCATTAATTTTCCCCGATCATCAATGGTGACGGTAATTTTAGCAGGCGAGTCCTGAACTTGAGAGGTTGAGGCTTTCGGTAAATTTACGGGCAAACCCTCGGATTTGGATAAAGACAGAGAGGAAACAATTAAAAACGTCAATATCGCGAAGACCACATCAATCATTGGCACGATGTTAATCTGGGGAATACTATCAGGTTCATCGGGTAGGCGCATAATTAGATTCTCTTGGTAATTTTTCGTAGCGGTGACGGTACAATAGCTCTAACTGGCCTCCAGCTTCCTGAATAAAAGCAATCTGCTGTAAGTAAAACCCGCGAAACATATTGGCAAATAAGAGCGTAAAGATTGCCACAACTAACCCTATTGCCGTAGAAACGAGGGCTTCGCTAATCCCAGAAGTAACGCCTGTGGCATTGGTGCCCGTGGCATTCCCCAGTTTGAGGGAGGAAAACGTGGTAATTAACCCCAAAACTGTTCCGAGCAACCCAAATAGTGGGGAAAGGCTGATAATGGTGTCAAATATTGTATTGAATCGCTTCAGGATGGGGATTTCTGCCTGAGCGCCACTCTCTAGGGCCAAACGAAATTCTTCGATGTTGGGCGAGTCTAATTCTAAAGCTTCTAAAAAAATCCGGGCTAGGGGCAAATCGCCGTTTACTTGTAACTTTTTGATGGCGGAATCGGGGTTTTGACTGTAAAGCTGTAGCACTTCTCGCACCACTCGCCGCTGCCGCCTATTTACCCTAAACCAAAAGGCAAGACGCTCTACGATCAGCGCGACTGCTGCGATTGACGAGGCAAACAGCGGCCAAGCAACAATGCCTGCGGCGCGAAAAATGTAAATGAAACTATCCATTGCTTTGTACTCTCGCTAGCTCTGTTGAGTGATCGCAAGCTGCCTAATGGTGCAATTAGCCCGTGAGAAGGCTGGTAGAGTTTCTGCGTCAAGTCGGCACAAGTGATTCAGGCTGCGAATTGTTTTACTCAAGCGCGATCGCAAGCGCGATCGCACTACCTGTATGTGACTATCTTCGTCTGTACCCAAAATGCTCCTACTGTGATCCCGACCGAGCTCGCGACAGATTGTTCTGCCAGTGCTTCTTTGCTAAATATTTGCGTTAGGACTTGACAATAACCTTCAATAATTCAAAAGATTCTCAACTAGGTTTCCACAAAATTTAGGGTTTGTCAAGTCATGAGCCACCCTATAAGATAATCATTATTTATTAAATATATCAATTTAATTGGTTTTGCTAATTAATTAAAATTTATGAAAAGCTTGAGAATGTGGAAATTCGTTGGTTGATTACGGGCGAGAGTATTGCCGTTCAGGCATTTTGGCACCTAGCCCTGCCAGAATCAGAACATTGACAGCACCCACGAGAGCGACGTGCACCCAAAGGAAATGCTGATTGATAGCGTCTAGTCGCTATCTTACAGTTTAATAATGAAAATTAATTGCAAGAGTCTTGAACAGGGTGACAGTCTTCTTATAGGATGGGTAAGTTCATCATTGATAGCAAGCTCAACCCGCAGTTGGTAGCTTGTTTCGGGTTATGTCGGGGAGCCAGCGAGGACGTTGCCAACCCATCCATCAAGGAGATTCATAAGGCATGAGTTTTTCAAATGTTTCGGCGACGCAAAGACAACAACAAGAAGAAGCTCTCAAAAAAGTTCTGGCGATCAGTCTGTTAGCCTCAACCTTACTGCACGGTGTCGCACTGCCGTTGAGCCTCAAGTTGGTCAAACCTGCGGAATTTGCAGAGGATGCAATTGAAATTGTTGTGCTTGATGAGCCCAAAGTAGAGGAAACCGAGCCAGAGCCGACTATTCCAGAAAAGGCATCTCCCCCGCCTGAGACGTTTAAACCAGAACCGCCACCAGAGCCAACTCCCGCAGAGGAGCCTCCGGTAGCGGTAACGCCACCGCCGATTCCAGAGGAGCAGCCGGTAGCGGCAACGCCACCACCGATTCCAGAGGAGCCACCCGTAGCGGCAACGCCACCGCCGATTCCAGATGAGCCTCCGGTAGCGGTAACGCCACCGCCGATTCCAAAGGAGCAGCCGGTAGCGGCAACGCCCCCGCCGATTCCAGAGGAGCAGCCGGTAGCGGTAACGCCACCGCCGATTCCAGAGGAGCCACCCGTAGCGGTAACGCCACCACCAGAGATTAAGAAAGAGCTGCCCTTAACGGAAACTTCGCCACCAACTCCCATCGAGCCTTCCCCCCCACCTCAACAGGATTTCAATTCCCCAGAAACTCCTAAAACCCCGATCGCCAAGGAACCGGATACCCCCTCGCCCGATCCTCCAAAAAGCGAACCACCCGTTACCGCCTCCCGCCCCAAGGGTGCTGGAAGTTCCACAGACTTTACAAAAGATGCTGGAAATCCCAACTCCTCCGACAGCCCTGAAAAAAATAACCCGCTCTCGTCATCTGCTTCGGCGGGTAGCGGGGAGCCTTCTGATGAGCCATTAAATCCTTCTTCCGGGCCCCTACAGCGATCGCCCGCGGCTGGCTCACCAGTCACAGCTACTAGGCCAGGAGGCGGTAGTAACTCTGGAAATGCGATCGGGGATCTCACAAACCCTTCCTCCTCTGGTAGCCCCGGAGGAAGTGCGCCGAACTCACCATCCGGTGCCAGGGAAAATGGCAACATACCTTCGTCAGATCCATTTGCGACTGGTTCGGGGCGATCGCCCCGAACACCTGCAGCTGGCTCGCCAGTCACGGCCACCAGGCCAGGAGGCGGTGGCAATTCTGGAAATGGGAGCGGAGGTTTAGGAAACCTCGCCACCTCTGGTAGCCCTGGAGGTGGAGGCCCTGGAGGCGGAAGCCCGGTCGGAAGTGCGTCGAACTCATCACCCGGTGGAGGTGGAAATGGCGGCGGAGGTTCGTCAGGGCCATTTGGCAGCGGTTCCGGGCCAGTGCCAAAACCGACAAATCCGGGAAGAGGGGGGAGTCCTTCGGGCTCTTCCGGCCGGCTTCCCGACACTTGCATTAGCTGCGGTAGACCTGAATATCCGAGCGCAGCCAGAGAAGAAGGGCGGCAAGGCGAAGTGGAAGTCGTGTTTGACATTGACCCCAACGGTAAGCCATTCAACATCAAGATTTCGACTCCTAGCAAATACAACGACTTGAATCGCGCAGTGATTAAAGCAGTAGAAAAATGGAAACTTGCCTCATCAGAGAGTGGCATTAAAGGAGAAAGAGCATCCATTACCTTCCAGCTCGATAAGTAGGGATTTTTTTGAAACTCTAGCAATTTGGCTGGGAATTCTATAGCACCGTCCAAGGAATAGCAAAATTAAAAGTTGAATTTTTTGTGAATTATGAATTTGGGAATGTCGTCAGCAATATTAAGTAAACTTCCGCGAGTTGGACTCGCTCTCTTACTTGGTTCCAACTTGGGAATGGCTTTGTTGTTTGCCAACCCTCACAGCGCAATGGCAGGAGTAATTACTTTACCCGATGGCGGACGTTGCGAGGGAGAATTGAGTGAGGGAAAACTCAGCGGTTCCGGCATCTGTCAATATGCCAACGGCGATCGCTACGAAGGCCAATTTATCAACGGCAAACCTCACGGTCAAGGCATCTATACCTTTAAAGAAGAAGGTCGATACCAAGGAGAATTTGCCTTGGGTGAATTCAACGGTAAAGGTGTCCGCGAATTTGCTAACGGCAACCGCTACGAAGGTACTTTTAAAAACGGTGAGTTCGACGGTACAGGCACTTTTACCTCAACTAACGGCATTCGTTACGAAGGCTCTTTTACTAATGGTTCTCCCAGCGGCCGAGGGGCTTTTACCTTCAGTAATGGTACTCGTTGCGAAGGAGATATTAAAGAAGGAAAAGTTAACGGCAAAGGGGTCTGTCAATATGCTAATAAGAACCGCTACGAAGGAGAGTTGCTGAATAACTTGCCTCACGGGCCGGGAATTTATACCTTTGCTGAAGGAGGCCGTTATGAGGGGCAATTTAGTGAAGGGCAATTTCACGGTAAAGGGGTTCGCGAATATCCGAACGGCAACCGCTATGAAGGAGAGTTTGTGAAGGGCAACACTCAAGGTCAGGGGTTGTTTACTTTTAAAGAAGGGGGACGTTATCAAGGGCCGTTTGACAATGGAGAATTTAGTGGTGAAGGTGTCCGTGAGTTCGCCAATGGAAATAGCTATAAAGGCACTTTTGTCAAGGGTAAGATGAGCGGGAAAGGAGTTTACGTTTTTAAGAATGGCGATCGCTGCGAAGGCGAATTTAGCGATGGTCAGTTCAACGGTAAAGGTACCTGCATTTACGCCAATGGCGATCGCTATCAAGGTGAATTCCTCAACGGGCAAAAACACGGGCAAGGTTCTTATCTATATGCAGATGGAACGAAGGTAGAGGGAAATTGGCAACAGGGACAGCTCCAAAAATAACCTTAGTCTTCCGATTGCCTGGGGAGGCGAATTTGGCTGCAAATGAAGCTGACGGTGCTTTGGGTGTATTTCGCTCAGTATGGTTCGCTCCAGGGAAAGACGATCGCTTTCAAGCGGTTGCGGGCGATTCTTTTGTCGCTGCGATTGAGTTCTCTCTTCCGGTGAAAGCGATGGCGCTAAACAGTTACGGCAACGCCACTCCACCTGGTTCGCCCCACGCCGGCGATCGGTGGCAGCTCTTTGCTCGTAAGGAATTGCGCCCTGTATGGCGATCGCGATCGGAAATTGAAGCTCACCTGAGTTCGCGCCAGAAACTATAGCAGAAGGAACAAGGAAGAAGGAAGAAGGAAGAAGTTAAAAAGGCGTTGCATAATTGCGGGATGATTTTGATTGTTTTGTGAGATGGGCCCATGAGCCCGAAGGCGTGTATTTTCACAGCAGGCGGGACGCCTAACCCCTACTCCCCACAAGAATCATCCTCAAATTGTGCAACGCCAATAAATCTTGTTTGCAGTACGCCAACCAGTTGGGTCAAATTCTTTCCACATAGACTTTCTGTGAACAGTTGTCGGGCGTTACGAGTCTCTCATCAGCGCGTTTGAGTCTTCAATCCGGGTATGAGCGCTTGTTTTCACGTTTTGTTGTCGGGCTGTTCGGCTGCAGGCTCCGGGGCGATTTCAGTCCCAGCCAGCTTCGATATCAGCTTCAGGGGCTTTACGGCTATCGACTTTAAGCATATTAGGCTAGATGACATTAATTATCAAGAGTTTTCAGCCAATTTGTTGACTGTTATCGTTTCCTATATGAAAATCTTTCCTAACTTTTGCCCTAGCATTTTAGGCGATCGTTTGTCTGATCCTGACCATAAACCATAATAGGCAAGTGGTGTGTAACTAGAGTAAGGGGTAACACCCCCTATCCAAAAAATGCAAAAATTTTTCATTAGTTAACTCTTGACAGATGCAAGTGCTCTGTTATCTAATTAAGGCACTTTCTCATTAAGCGCCCAGCGATTACTTCCTTTAACCGAGTCCGGTGCCAACCGTGGTCGATCGTCCAGAGCGCCACCGGAATGAGGCTTTCGCCCTCACGCGCCTCCTGTATTCCCAGACAAATGCCACTAGCGACGGGAGAATCGGATCGAACTGCGCCCGACAACTGGGCCGGATCTTGGGCAGGTCAGTTTCAAGAGACACAGAAGAGCAGCAACGCTGCCACAAATCATGTTGTGCAAGCAACGCAAACCACATATCCGAAGTTCCATTAATTGTTGATTCAAGAGTAATGAAGAGATCGCAGAAATTATTAAATAGCCTTGGGCTGGCAGGAGTCGTGTCGGCGTTAGTCGCTGGGCCCGCGTGCGCTTCCAACATCGCGCAGGTGACGGGCGTTCGCCTCAACCCCACGTCAGAAGGCATTGAAATCATCCTAGACACTGAAGATGGAAGACCCCTGCAAGTCTTCAGCGCCAGCTTTGGCGAAACTTTACAAGTTGATGTCATCACCGCTCAACTGCGACTACCGGGGGGAAATGAGTTTCGTCAAGACAAGCCTGCTGCCGGAATTGCTTCTGTCACCGTTACTCCTTTAGATAACAACAGCATCCGAATCAAAGTCGTTGGCGAGAGGGGTCAACCAGTGGCACGGGTGATTCCTAACGCTGCAGGTCTGATTCTGGGCTTAAAACCCACCTCGGAGATGACTGCTCGCCCGTCTGCACCTGCTCCTACAACACAGGCACCAGGTACACCCGGAGAACCCTTGCCGCCGACAGGGCAGTCGGTAGAGATACCCGCAGAACCCTTACCGCCTACAGCGCAGCCACCTGGGACACCAGGAGAACCCTTACCGCCTACAGCGCAGCCACCTGGGACGCCCGGAGAACCCTTGCCGCCGACAGCGCAGCCACCTGGGACACCCGGAGAACCCTTACCGCCGACAGCGCAGCCACCTGGGACACCCGGAGAACCCTTGCCGCCGACAGCGCAGCCACCTGGCACGCCACAGGTGGGGAGATCCCCGATTGAAATCGTCGTCACTGCAACACGAACCTCACAAAGAGTGACGAACGTGCCACGCTCTATAACGGTGGTAGACTCAGAAGAAATTCAGCGGGACACAGGGCCATCGAGAAATGTCGGGGAAGCTCTGGCAAATCAGGTTCCCGGTTTTGCGCCGCCCACTCAAACTACGACCACTTATGGACAAACTTTGCGGGGTCGCGACGTTTCCGTTCTGATTGACGGCGTGCCACAAACGACCAATCTTCAATCTTTTGGCAGAGAATTCAGAAACATCGATCCCAGCGCGATCGAGCGTGTTGAAGTAGTGCGGGGGTCTACCGCAATCTACGGCGCTCAGGCTACAGGTGGCGTGATTAATATTATTACTCGTCGCCCAACTGAGGAAAGGCTAACTGCTGTTACTGAAGTGGGCGTCAGTAGCGCTTTAACAAACACAAGAGATGCTTTAGGCTTTAACGCTCAGCAGACGATTTCTGGCCGAAGTGGCAATTTCGATATGACCGGCACTGTCTCGCTCTCTAGAAGTGGAGCTTTTTACGATGCCAAAGGCGATCGCATTCCCTTGTTTGAAATCGGCGGAGATAGCAGCACGCTCTTCAACGTCATGGGCAAAGTCGGGGTAGATTTGGACACCAACCAGCGGCTGCAACTAACGGTCAATCACTATCGCGAAACCCAAGATCCTAATGTGATCCCAGACGTTAGCGTTGACGACCAGGAAGGACGGCAAAAAGCCCGCGCCATCCGAACCGGAGATTTGGATATTGACGGGGAAACACCGGGAAATAAAAGTACACAGATCAACCTAAGTTACACCAACCAAAACCTTTTTGGCAGCACCCTTCAAAGTCAAATCTACTATCGAACGAATTCCAATGTAGGTGTTCCTTCAGATTACCGCACGTCCGACTTCTTTGGGCCGTTTGTCGGTGTTACTCGTTCGCGAGCCGAGAACGAACAGATAGGAGGTAGACTGGCGATCACCACTCCTTTATCCCGTGCCGAAAATCTTCGATTAACTTGGGGTTCTGACTATATTACTGAAGATAGCAGACAGCGTTTCGACCTGTACGACCCGGAGAGATTTGACGCAAGTGGCCGCCGGGTTTACCGGAAAATCTCCGAGCGTCCTTTCGTCCCTCCTTACACTTTCAACAGCCTTGGCTTTTTCGGTCAAATGGAATGGAATATTGACGATATCGTCATTTTAAGTGGTGGGATACGTCACGAACGCCTCGGGTTAAACGTCAATGATTATACGACTTTTAATGAGCGCCAGATCGAAGGAGGCGATCGCAAATTTAACGCCACCCTATTTAATACAGGGGCTGTCTATAAAATTAATGACACCTTCAACATATTTGGCAACTTTTCTCAAGGTTTCTCAGTTCCAGATTTCGGCCGCATACTCCGCCAACCCCCCGATGATTTTGTCGGAATTGAATCTTCGTTAGAAGTAACTCAACCGCAAAAAGTCAACAGCTACGAAATTGGCATTCGAGGAGGGTGGCAATCCGTGCAAATGTCGCTTGCCGCTTTTTACAATACCTCGGATCTAGGAGTCCGTTTTGAACCAGTTGGCAACACAGGCCGCCTGGAACTACAGCGCGCCCCAGAACGCATTTACGGCTTAGAAGGAACTGTGGATTGGCAACCTGGACGAACATGGTCGATCGGTGGGACTGCTACTTATATTCAAGGCGAATATGAGGATGACAACCGTTACATCGCCATCGATAGCAGCCGAATTCCACCGCTCAAGCTAACAGCTTATGTTCAAAACGAAACTTTGCCGGGATGGAACAATCGGTTACAGTTATTATATTCTGGAAATCGCGATCAAGCCTTCAAAGACGGCTCGGATGGCGGCCCGATTAGCAGCTATCTCACACTGGATTACGTCAGCGCGGTTAAAATTGGATCGGGGCTGCTACAAGTCAAAGTCGAGAATTTATTGAATAATCAATATTTTCCTGTGCTGTCGCAATACTCCGCTGGATTTGGATTGGACAGCTCTAATTATGCAGGGAGAGGTTTGACTCTCAGTGTTAATTACCGCCTTAACTGGTAATTACAGCAGATTGCAGGTTTATGAGGTAGATTCAATATCCCCGTAGGGACACTCCAAGAACCCATTGGTGTCAATTTAAGCTGTTATATCATTTCCGGTTACACCGGAATGATGTTGACTGTTGACGGTTGACTGTTCACTGTCAACAGCCAACCGTCAACAGTGAACTCGAATTTACTATTCCGATGCTAACGGATTTGATATTAGTCTGCCAGTCCTCGCGCCCACCCGCTAGTCCGCCAGGGGTTGAAACCCCTGTCTAATAGCTAAAGTCCTCTCAAGAGGACTAATGAGTTGAAAAGTGTTTTTCTCAGTCCTCATAGCGAGGACTTTAGCTTTGAGACAGGGAATGAATTCCCTGTCGGACTATCGGTTTTACCTTAATGAGAACAGTTAACGGCTTCGAGGAAAATTTCGAGATGAAGTTCCGCAAACTCGCATTCAAACTCCACTTGTATTTGGGGTTGGTAGTAGGAATATTTCTAGCAGCAATTGCTTTAACCGGCAGCTTACTGGTTTTTAGTCCCGAAATCGAGCGGTTCTTCAATCCCCAACTCCTGCAAGTAATTCCTCAAGTCGAACGGATACCGCTGGAAAATGTCCTGCAAATTGTCGAAAAAGCTTATCCGCAAAATCAAGCTCTTAGTATCTTGCTGCCGCGATCAGCGAAGGAAGTTTGCCAAGTTTCGATGCTGTCAAAGAGTGAGGAAATAGTTAACGTTTATGTCAATCCTTACAGCGGAGAAATTAAGGGCGCGCGCCTTAAGAAAGAAACTTTTACAGGTTTTATTTTTACGTTACACGCGGAATTAGCGGCAGGAGAATTCGGTCATCTTGTTGTAGGCATTTGCGGTCTAGTAATGCTAGGACTAACTTTTACTGGCTTGGTATTGTGGACTGGTTGGCGCAATTTGGGTCGCGGATTTTCTATTAATTGGAAAGCTCACTGGCAGCGGACTGTATTTGATTTACATAACGTTTCTGGCATTGTCTCGGTCGCTTTTCTCATACTCATCTCCGCTACAGGGACAGCGATAATTTTTTACGCGCCCGTTGAATCGACTCTGTATTGGCTAACGAATGAAAAGCCACACCCAGCCTTGACTTCTCATCTCCACTCTAGCAGTTCGAGGCAAAATATTGATGAAATATTACACCAAGTTAATACCGTTTGGCCGGAAGCTACAACCACTTTTATTTCTCTGCCTTTGACGCCTGAAGCAATTTTTAAAGTACGTAAAAAATTTCCCAACGAGCCGCACCCAAACGGGGTTAGCACCATTTATATAGACCAATACAGTGGCGAAATATTGCAGGCTGACAGTGTAAATTCAGCTTCTGTAGCAAATCGAATTCTCAACTCACTTTATCCGCTACATATTGGCAGCTATGGCGGAATTTACTTGCGGTTGGTACACGCGATCGCAGGATTAGCAGCGTTTGTACTGTTTGTTACGGGTGTCCTGATGTGGCGGCAGCGGCATTTGGCGAAATTTTACCGCAAGGAGGCGAGACAGCAATATGAAGAATTATCTCCACTTAGCCAGCAATGGCCTTGGTTTTAATGAGAGCGGCGTGGGATTTTATGCGGGTGTCAATCGATTTTAGATTTTAGATTTTAGATTTTAGATTAAAGAATTGAAGCATTGACTTGCGCGAGATAAATTCGGGGGGCAAGTTTCATCGGATACAGGTTTTTTATTTCTGGATCCTGAGTCTGCTTTCGGAATGAATCACGTGGCGGGTATCCTGGATGCTTTCGGTCATTATCCTGCCTAAAAACCCCTATCCTCGGAATTTTAAATCCTATTAATCGCCTATTTCATGCAAAAATTTATTCAACTCTGGCTCGGACAAGCTGCTTCGATGATTGGCAGCGCTATGTCCGCGTTTGCGCTGACTATTTGGATTTGGGAGTCCACCAGTCAAGCGACGGCTTTGGCTTTGTTAAAAGTTATGAACAAGGTGATACATCAATTAGGAAAGTAGCCGCCAGATTTGATGTAAGTAAAGGGTTTTTCTTCACGGGGTGACAACGCCCTCAAAACGTCCGTCTCATCAGGGACATAGCCCTCAAGCCCTCTGAAAAAATGGTAGCTTGTTCCGTCTTATTGCCATTAATTACTCAATCATTTTTTCACAACATTCTATTTCTATTACCCAAGAATGACCATACAATCCCATCCAAAAAATACTATGTCGGCGTATAGTTCGCGGTTCTTCTTTGATGCGCCCCACATATTTTTGAATACCCATTTTTTTAGTTGTCTTGGGAAACAATTTTGGTAAAATGGAGGTGACATTGCATATATAGCAATCCTAAATGATTCAGATACATTTGTAGGGGTAGTGCTACCCCTACTCCCCGTGCCTACCCCCTATCTATCGGGCAACCACGGGGGGATTGCCCCTACAATAATTATGCAAATGATTTAGGATTGCATATAGATAGGGTTACTTATAAAATTGACCCCATCTTTTTTTACCATAAATCGGTCTAACCTTTGTTAGCTATGGGTCAAGACGGGGTTGTCACCCCCTGAACTATTTGCGTTCATCTGCGTTCATCTGCGGTTTCCCTCTTACATCAAAGATTTAGGCAAGAAGTTTAATGAAAAAAAAGGAAGGCGAAAAAAGGTTTATAGTAAGGAATTTAGTCATTAAAAAGGTACTGGATCGGGTTCTGACGGTAAGAGGCTTACGCCAGTATAAGCTGATTGGAGTCGATCAAAAATGTATTCAAAAGCTTCTTCAAAGTGTCTGGGTTCATCAATGAGAATCTTGAATTCGTGACCCCAAGGATAAACCGTGACAATGAAATTGTCAATAACTTTGTTAACACTCAAAGAGATTTCGACTGTTTCGCGATCGCCATTTTCGGGATTTTCGGGATTTTCGCAAACATTGATCGCACCATCAAAATACAGTATGCCATTGTCATCAAATTTATGATTTTGGTTTTGAATCGGGCATTCCAAATAATCGCTCATTTGCTTGATAAAAATTTCACTAAAATCCTGACAAGCTTCGCAGGATTTGCGGTATGCTTGCCGGGATGCGGCGTAAGCTTTGCAAAGTTCCTCAAATTTAGACATAGAAATTACCAGTGTTAACTGCCCAAAATATCAAATATTAGCCCGCAACCGCAATATTTTCAACAAAGTGTTGAATTGATCGGGCAAAGGGGCGATCGCCTCTATTAATTCTCCTGTTACGGGATGCTGCAAAGTCAGCCGCCATGCGTGGAGGGCTTGTCCGGTTAAATTGACGCCGATGGAACGGTTGGAACTGTACATCGGGTCGCCGACAATGGGATGTTTTATCTCCGCTGTATGGACGCGAATTTGATGGGTGCGGCCGGTTTCTAATTGATAGTGCATTAAGCAATAGTTGCCAATTCTTTCTTTGATTGTCCAGTGAGTAACTGCAGGGCGACCGCCTTTTTCTACTGGTACTACCGCCATTTTTTTGCGGTCTGTGGGATGCCGCCCGATGGGTAGGTCTATTGTGCCTGTTTCGGTGTTGGGAGCCCCGTAAACTATGCCTAAATACTCGCGGCGGGCCGTTTTGGTTTTGAGTTGGGCTTGCAGGTGTTGGTGCGCGATGTCGGTTTTGGCGATCGCGATCGCACCTGTTGTATCTTTGTCTAATCTGTGTACGATTCCCGGCCGCTGAACTCCGCCGATTTCTGCTAGGGGACAGTGGGCTAAGAGGGCGTTGACTAAGGTACCGTCTTGGTGTCCGGCTGCTGGGTGGACGACTAATCCGGCTGGTTTGTTGATGATAATTAGGCTGTCGTCTTCGTAGAGGATGTCGAGGGGAATTGCTTCGGGCTGCAACTTTGTGGGCTGGGCTTCAGGTAATGTGAGGTGGATGCGATCGCCCGTTTTTACTGATATTTTTTTCGAGGTGCAGGTTTCGTCGTTGACTTTGACGTTACCTTGTGATATGAGGCTTTGGATTCGCGATCGGGATAAGTCCGGTATCTGGTTTGACAGCCAAATATCTAATCGCTGATTGACATTACTGCGATCGAATTCCTCTGTATTTTCTACTGTGTAAATATGTGCCGCAGTGTCTGTTTCTATCATTTACTTTCTTTGGTAATCGGTAATCGCTAATTTAAAATCGATCGATTTGTATGCACTACATATCCTGTAGGGGCGGGTTTCACCCATAATAATTGCCTAAAACCTATAATCTCGTAAACCCGCCCCCACGAACTGGTTTCACCGACAATTATCGCAGTGGCCGCACTGCATAGATTTCGCCTCATTTGCAAACCCAAAAGCTTGCAGCAAAAATTGCCACCTGCACTGCCGATGTTTCAAATATTTTACCATTTCCTCAGCGGCGGTAAAATTTGATTTTTCCGCTTTTTGCTGTGCGGATTTGTCGATCGCGTAATTAAAAGGATCTTGCCATGTTAATTGTCCGCTGCTGTGCAAGATTGAAAGGGCGAGATCGCTTTCAGGAAATTCGCGGGAAACTGCTTCTATATCGCCTTTTACTGGCAGTTTTTTGGCTAATTGCTGAGCTTCGCGGTATTGCGATCGCAATTTATCTTGAAAAAATTCCTTTCTTTGTTTATCTTCGGGATAAAGCAAACCCGTCGGTTCGCTAATCAATGTCAGGGCGATCGCCGATTTGCCGTCGCGTCCGCCTCTACCAATTTCCTGAATGTATTCCGATAATAGCAAAGGTGCTTGATAATGAACAACCCATCGGACATCGGGCTTATTAATTCCCATCCCAAATGCTGAGGTACAAGTCACAAATTTAAGCTCATTGTTCAGCCAAGCTGTTTCTATTTTTCGTCGTGATTCTGGACTCAAACCTGCATGATATGCTGCTGTTTCATAACCTGCTGCTTCCAACAACTCCGCCAAG
Source organism: Microcoleus sp. T2B6 (assembly GCF_036700475.1). Lineage (NCBI taxonomy): Bacteria > Bacillati > Cyanobacteriota > Cyanophyceae > Oscillatoriales > Microcoleaceae > Microcoleus > Microcoleus sp. T2B6. Next base: position 59,507 of record NZ_JAUBOZ010000044.1, read on the forward strand.
TTTTCGCTATCTTTTCTAGTGCGGACATAGACTAAACCTGCTTGTTCTGGTCGAGCTTTAATAAAATTTAATAATTGCTGCTTGCGTCCTCTCGGCGTCCAGACTGTTTGCACTTGCAGGTGCAGGTTAGAACGATAGGGATTTAGCAAAAATGCTTCGGGTTTTTGCAGTTGCAAGACATTTTTGATTGTCTGCTGTGCTTCCGGGTTGGCGGTAGCGGTAAAAGCTGCGAGCGCAATTTTACTATTTGCTGGTTTAGCTTTCAACAAAGCCGATCGCACTGTTCCCAAACGGCGGTAAGCTGGTCGAAAAGTATCACCCCACTGTACTAAGCAGTGAGCTTCATCTAATATTAAACCGTTGATTTGGATGTGTGGCTGAGTGATAATTTCCCAAACAGGTTTACTGAGTAATGTTTCAGGAGACAGGTACAGCAATCTTAATTTATTTTGTTGCAGCGATTGCATAGTTTTTCGGCGCTGCGCTGTTGGCAATTGACTGTGGAGGAGGGAAGCGGGAAGATTGCGATCGCGCAATTCTTGTACTTGATTCTCCATCAGTGCGACTAACGGCGAAACTACCAACGTTAAGCCTGTTTGTAACAAAGCTGGCAGTTGAAAGCAGATTGATTTGCCGCCACCAGTCGGCATAATTATTATTGTATCTTTTCCCGCTAATAAACTACCGACGATTTCTCCTTGGGGCGGTCGAAAGTCGTCGTATCCCCAAATTTTTTGGAAGGCGGCGCGGGCTTGATTTAATGATGTTGGTTCTGGTTGGTATTTCATTTGATTTATCCCCAAATCAGAAGTGTGAATTATACCTAAAAAAAATACGCATTAATTACAATTACAGTCGCACTTGCAACCTCAGAAACCGGGTTTCTTCGTAGATTTGTCGTTACTAATGGCAAAGATTTTGTAGAAACCCGGTTTCTCGCCCATGCGCGTCAGCCCTTAAACTGTCCGAAGTGTGATAATTTAATAACAGTTAATAATTTTACTTTAATTTGAATTATGAACGCAAGCACGTTAAGCGAAGTTTTCAGCTATCGGCAAAAGACTTGTGATCTTTTCGACACAGCAGGGGCGGTAGAAGCAGTGCATGAAGATGGTTTTGCGCTGATTCCCGGTGTACTCAGTCCGTCGGAAGTGGCGCAAACCAAGGAAGCACTCGATCGCCTGCAACCGTTCGGACTCGATGGTAGCAGTTGGAGTGAATTGAACCAGCATTTTAAGTGCGTTTTTAATCGCGATCGCCTGTGGCTTTCCTATGTCGATCGACCGGGTATAATTGAGTTAGCAGAAGCATTAATGGGCAGCGATTGCCATATTATCGGCATGACTGCGTGGAAAAGCGGGCCCGGTTATGATGGTTGGCGCGTCCACGTCGATCAGGTGTTTGTACCCGTGCCCGAAAGCGTGTTTGCCGGACGCACTTTTCAACTACCAGTATGGATTTGTACAGCCCATTTCTATCTCAGCGACATCGCAGAAGACCTCTGTCCTACCTACATTATTCCTGGTAGTCACAAATCTGGTCGAAAACCAGATCGCGGGGAAGAAACTTGGAACGGACACTCCCCAGAACCAGTTGTGTGCAAAGCAGGAGATGTGTTATTTTTCCGCAGTGAAATTTGGCACTCCGGCGGCAAAAATACGACAACAGATGGAACTCGCTACTTACTGCAAGTCCATTATTCCCACCGCAACATCGCGCAGAAATTTTCGCCTTGGCCGTGGCAGTTTAACCCCGAAATTATCGCTACCGCTACTGAACGGCAACTGCGGCTTTTAGGCAAACATCCTGAGTCAAATTACGGTTAAAATACATGGCTAATGTGGTGGAACCACCTGTATAGCAAGCCTTAGAAGAAATATGAACACCATCTATTCTCTTCTATTCCTTTCTCTTTTCTTCTCTTTCTCTGTGTCCTCTGCGCCCTCTGCGGTTCATCAAAAAAAATATCTGTCACAAATCCATTAACATTATAATGTCAAAGTTATTTGAGACTTGGAGTTTTGGATTTGGGATTACGATCAATTCTAGAGAATGGTAAATCTCCAAATATCTTGAGCAATCCAAAATCCAAAATCCAAAATCCAAAATCCCCTAAGACTCCTCGCCGTCTCGGCGGCCGAGCTCGTACACGCCACCACCAATACAGGCGATCGTACCCATAGATACCGCCCAACCAGTACCCAGAGAAAATTCTACGCCCCAATTGCACAATCCGCCCACAATCAAAAAGGGCACAATGCTCAACAGCGAAGCGTAAAACGCATTTTGGGCTTCTCTGGCTTGGCGGGTTCTTTCAAACTCGGCTTCCGAGGTGTAGAGGGATCTCTCAGCAAAATTCATCCAGCGGTTGAGTTGCAGGATTACCCATTCTGTGAGGGGCGACAGGCCCCAGTACAGGGCCAAAGACCACAAGGACGCACCGGCGATCGCAGTTGCGTCTATGGCAAAACTAAAGGGAAAAATTTCAGTAAGCATTGCTTGAATGTTTGTGATGAATTTGAGATTTTGGATGTTATCCAAAATCCCCGAACTTAACTATAGTGTCAAGCAAAAGCTCGATCGAATTCAACCGCAGCACGAATTCCTCGGCGAATTTTTTTTATCACCCCAGGCCATTTACCCGGAAGCCTTGACACGGGTTTTGGATGGAGTAAGATACACGTTGTTGATAAACTGATTCGCGATCGCGGGTAGAGCTCAAAGCCAATCTTGCAGCGAATTGGCATAACTTACATCTTGCACCTCAGAAACGGGCAAGATGCCCGTTCCACAAACAATGATTTTTTTGTGGGTTGGGCCGGAAAGCCCGCCCCTGAAAGCTTTATTGACAAGGGTGCAAGATGTGAGCCTAACAGACAACGCACACTCGCACACACATTTAACTTTGAGCCGTGAAAAAAATCCTGCAAGACTCTAGAGGCCCGCTGACGGCAAAACGCTTTTTTCGTCTCAGACAGATGCTGCTGCTGGCACTTTCGATCGGCATTGTGTTGATCGGCCCTTATTTGCAGCAGCAGGTGGTCAAAGCTCAGTCAGGCTTACCAAGCAGAGTAGCGACGGGTAATTTGTGGCAAGAAGCTTCTTTTCCAGTCGAAAACTTTGAAACATACACTTCCCCCTTCGGCCCCCGTGGCGGGGATTTTCATTACGGTTTGGACTTGGCCGCCCCGGAAGGCAGCTATATCCGCAATTGGTGGGGCGGGCAAGTTGTGGAAGTTTGGGAAGATGGCCGATGCGGCACTGGTATGGTGGTGCGATCGGGAAATTGGGAACACATCTACTGTCACCTTAGAGGCCGAGTGCTAACGGCTAACGGCGGGCGTTATTATACCGATCGCGAAGGTACTTTGCAAATTTGGCAAGGTCAAACAGTGCCTGCGGGTGCGAGAATTGCCAGAGTTGGGATGACCGGCCGCACGAGTGGGCCTCACTTGCACTGGGGATTGAAGTACGGCGGCCGCTGGGTAGACCCGGCTTTGGTATTGCGGGAAATGTACTCCCAACAATCTTAATTTGTCAGTTGTCAGTTGACAGTTGACAGTTGTCAGTTGACAGTTCTTACCAATAATAAATTGTCCGGTTAAACGTCATTGCGACCGTAGAGAAGCAATCGCAGAAACATTGCGATTGCTTCGTTTAACTCCCTGCGGACATATCGTAAGTGATTAGGCGGACATGATATAACTAATGACCACTGACGACTGCCAACTGCCAACTGCCAACTGCCAACTGCCAACTGCCAACTGCCAACTGCCAACTGCCAACTGCCAACTGCCAACTGCCAACTG